>CAYYQS010000007.1:8437-30742 GCA_964472555.1 uncultured Bacteroides sp. | reverse complement strand
GTTGGCGGGGTTTCATTTTCTTACCTTTTTTTGAGTGCAAAGGTAAGGGGAGAAAGGATGCCGAGATGCGCGGAAATCCCCGACGGTGAGAAATGTGTGGTGTGTTAAGGGTTTAACAAGTTACCCAAAAGCCTACATATCCAGTGAATTTTCGTTTAGTAGGAAATCATAGATACCGATTGTGGTAATACCCACCTCGTTTCTCAAAACAGGAGTGTCCTCACCGATGATGATGATTTTCTTGAAAGAATCGTCAATATTATTTAGTGATGCTTCTTCCTGTTTCATCTTCTCCACGTCAGGCATTCGATATGCGGATTGGATATAGTAGCGTCTGCTGCCCATATTGCAGACGAAATCCACCTCAAATTGTTTTCGTTCCCGAGTACCGTCCTCTTTTCTAAGTTGAACCGGCACTACCCCAACATCAACATTAAAGCCACGCACACGCAATTCGTTGTAAATTACATTCTCCATAAGATGAGAAGGCTCGGTTTGCCGGAAATTAAGCAGGGCGTTACGCAGACCGCAGTCAGTGAAATAATACTTATATGGACTGTCGATGTACCTCTTTCCCTTAACATCAAATCTGCTTGCTTTCTCCACGAGGAACGAATCACAGATATAGTCCAGATACGATGTAAGCGTCATACGGTTGACTTTCATATGCCTTACACTCTCAAAGGTGTTGGTGAGCTTAGTAGGGTTTGTCAATGCACCGATATGAGAAGCAAGTATATTGAGCAATTCATCAAGCATTTCAGGATTCTTGATACCATAGCGCTCTTTTATATCTTTGATATAAGTATGGGTGAAAAGCCCTTTGAGATACTCGCTCTTTTCTTCTTCGGGGGATTTCAACACAACCTGTGGCAAGCCTCCGAAAAGCATGTAAGTGGTTAGTGCGCGTTCTTTCTGTAAGTCCATATAGGGAAAGACTTCACCGAAACTGAGTGGATAAAGTTTTATCTCGTCACCACGACCTCGGAATGTAGTGATAACATCTTTTGAAAGAAATCGCGCGTTACTTCCGGTTACATACACATCGGCATTGGGCATGCTCAGATAGCTATTCAGGACGTCTTCAAACTCATTTACATGTTGGATTTCATCAATCATTATGTAATGGACGGCGTCATCGTTCAATTTTGAGTCGATGTATTCGAGAAGCGCATCCGGGTCGCGCAGTTTCTTGTTTCGTCTGTCCTCAAGATTAATGGTGATGATATGATCATCTTCCACTCCTTGTTCTTTAAGCCATCCGGCGTAAAGGGTTGATAATAGGAATGATTTGCCACAGCGTCTTACACCAGTGACAATCTTAATCAAACCGTTGTGTCTGCGTGAAATTAGTTTCTGCAGGTATAGAGGTCTTTGTATTATCATAATGTTCGTTGTCAAATAGCGTGTCTTGTCACACTATTTGACAATACAAAGGTAGCGAATTAGTATGGATTCACAAAATATGGTTGATATTAATATGTTATAGGAGGAATGTAATGGGTAAGTAGGTGGTGTAGGAAATCCCGGGGGTGGGGAAAATAATGCCGATGCCTCAGCCGGTAATCGGCGGCGCTTCGCGGCGCCATTCGTTGAGTGGCGGGAAGTTTTGATAGGGTATTTTATTGAGAAGGGGGAATAGGGGCGCCATTTTGCAAATCAACTTCGGCCACATTGGCGTGAAGTTAGTAATTTGTGTCTCTATATTAAACATTATCGGTTTTTTTGCATTATCTTTGCAAGACGATGAGTACGGAACCGGAAATAAGTCTGCGCGAACTTCAGCAGGAAGTCGACGGGTGGATACGCACAGTGGGCGTGCGCTATTTCTCGCCGCTTACCAATATGGCTATCCTCAGTGAGGAGGTGGGTGAAGTGGCGCGGATCATGGCACGGCGCTATGGCGATCAGTCGGAGAAGCCGGGCGAGAAAAATTCGCTCGCCGATGAGCTCGCTGATGTGCTTTGGGTAGTGGCTGCCCTTGCCAACCAATGCGGAGTAGACCTCACGGAGGCTTTTGCACGCAATCTGGAAAAAAAGACTGTGCGCGACGCCACACGCCACCGCAATAATCCTAAGCTTAGTGCCGGTACGGACGAAATAAAGGATAACAGATAACTACAAAATATATACCACTATGGCAGAAGAAACCAACACTCCCGATAAGTACGAGCAGGCCATTGCCGCCAGCCACGTTATTGAAGACGATGCCGCAATCAGCGAAGCAGTGAAAAAAATCATCGATGAACACAGCGCTGAAAACGACAACGCCGACGTATATAAATTTCTCCTCAACTGTATTGACCTTACTACTCTCCGCTCTATCGACTCTCCTTCGTCGGTAGCCCGCTTTACGGAGAATGTGAACAGCTTCGAGGAGCTCTTCCCCTCGCTGCCGAACGTTGCAGCTATATGCGTATATCCCAACTTCGCATCTGTAGTACGCACAGTACTTGAAGTGAGCGATGTGCGCCTGGCATGTGTATCGGGAGCTTTCCCCACGAGCCAGTCGTTCGAGGAAGTGAAGATTGCCGAAACATCGCTCGCCGTAGCCAACGGTGCCGACGAAATCGATATAGTGTTCAATCTCGGCTATTTCTTCGATCATGACTATGAGTCGGTATGCGACGAGATTTCGGAGCAGAAGGAAGCGTGCCGCGATGCGCGCCTGAAGGTGATCCTCGAAAGCGGCGCACTGAAGACTGCAGCCAACATCAAGAAGGCTTCGGTACTCTCGCTTTATTCGGGTGCCGATTTCCTCAAGACTTCCACCGGCAAGGAATATCCCGGAGCAAGCCTCGAGGCAGCCTACGTAATGTGCCAGTGCATTAAGGAATACTTCGAGAAGACAGGCAACCGCGTGGGCTTCAAGGCCTCGGGTGGTATACGCACCACTGCCGATGCCGTAGCATACTACACTCTGGTGAAGGAAGTGCTCGGCGAAGAATGGCTTACCAACGAATATTTCCGCATCGGCGCTTCGAGCCTGGCCAATTCTCTTCTCACAAGCATCGCAGGCCACGAAGTGAAGCACTTCTGATCTAAATTTTTCTTATCTTAAAAACCGAACAGCCGCATGAAAATCTGGATATATGTAGATGGCCGTCAGGAAGGCCCCTTCTCTATGGAAGAACTTCTCGACAAACCTGTCACCGAACATACCAAAGTATGGTTTGAGGGTCTTCCGAAGTGGTATCCCGCGGGATATCTCGACGAGTTGCGTCCGCTTTTCGACGGTACTCTCGCCGCTCAGGTGGCTGCCGATGCGGAGAATAAAGCAGATACGGGCACTGAAGAAAGTGCGCCGTCTGAAAGTGAAACAGAGACTGTGACCGTAGCCGAGACAGAAACCGTCATAGCTGATGTACCTGAGCAAAAGACATCGCGCTATGCTCCCGGACGCCGTTACTACCGCCCGCAGCTCGACGAACCTTGCCCTCCCACATATCTTGGCTGGAGCATATTCCTTACCGTATGCTGCTGCTCGCCGGTGAGTATGGCAGGCCTCATAGCTTCGATATGCGTAACCAGCTACTACGGCAACGGCAATCTGAAGAAGGCTAAGAAAGCTTCTGAAATAGCGTGCTGGCTGGTGATGATAAGCTTTGCCTTAGGTATCATTCCGGCGATGCTTATGTCGGCTTTCTTCGGTCAGTGAAACATTCCCGCAGTCATATCAGCCCTGCACGAGCCGCGACACTTGTTGCAGCTCTTGCAGGGCTTGCTGTAGCCGGACTTTTCTATTACTATGTGAATCCTTCGTCGGGACTTATGCCACGATGTGTGTTCCATACATTGACTGGTTATGATTGTCCAGGCTGCGGATTGCAGCGAGCACTTCACGCTCTTCTTCATGGTCACATCGCCGATGCATGGCACTACAATGCCTACATATTTTTCGCTATACCTGTCGCAGCTTTCTACATCTTTGTAGAAAGTTTCCGCAATGAATGGCCAGTGCTGCACTACCGCGCCACGCGCCCCGGCATTATCATTGCAATCATGCTTTCGATAATATTCTGGTGGGTGTTCAGAAATATCAACATAGGGTGTTGATAAGTGTTGAATAAGTAGAAAACAATTTTATAGCATCTTTATTTGGAGTATTCCACATAAAGATATAAGCAAAGGTCGGTCGGAAAAAGCAAATTTCCGACCGACCTTTTTTTCACCTATTTACAAATAGGATTTCTACAGTTTCTACAGGGTTTTCATCACTCTAAACTTATCAAAATATCAACCTAAACACTTATCAACACACTGTTGATAACCTATCTAATGCAATGAAATACAGCAATATCGCATGTTGAAAGTATGTCAAATACCTTATATTCATACTCAATAAGCCACATTTGCAAGAGAATGGCAGAAAAGTTATCGCGGCTTTCAACATCCATTGTTGTTATTGTTAAATTTTTTGGGCGGAAAGAATTTTAAAGATTTTATAAAACAAAAAAGAAAATAAAAATAAAAACGGGTGTCGAAAATGTTGAAAACGGGAAAGAGGAGGAGAAAAGAAGGGGGCAGAAAAAAGCCGGGCCCCCGCGGTGGGGAGTCCGGCTCCGATGTAGATAGATTAATAAGTGAAGACTATTCGGCTGTGGGAGCAATAGCTGCCTGAGCTATCTGAGCAGGTTCAAGACCACATTTACTTATAAGATCGGCAGCGCTATAGCGGTTGGGGAATTCTTTAGGCAAGCCAAGAGTAAGGACTTTGACTGGTGCTTCGCCAAGGTATGCGGCCACTTTCTGGCCGAAACCGCCGTCGACTATTCCGTCTTCGGCAGTGATTACTATTTGGTAGTCGCGGAGCTTGTCGAGCGTATCGGTGTCGAGAGCCGACAGACAGCGTGGATTTATCACCGTAGGCTCGTAGCCTTTTTCCTTGAGTATATCTGCGGCCTCGAGCATCCGGTAATAGAAATTTCCGGCTCCTATCAGAGCGATGTCTTTGCCCTGACGGGTGATGCTGTAGACGGGCTTCGAGTAATCGTCGGCTACAGGGCATGAAGGATCGTCTACAACATCGCCTCCGGGCACACGTACAACCACGGGTTGATCGGTCTGCCGGATAGCCCAGTCTGTCATGGCTATTAATTCCTGACGGCAGGTAGGAGCGAGGAAATTTATGCCGGGGATATTGCTTATCATGGCGATGTCGAAGAATCCGAGATGCGTCTCATCGTTCATACCGAACACACCTGTGTGGAATATTTCGAATACGGCCGGCTGGCGGTTGATGGACACATCCTGGCTGAGCTGATCGTATGCTCGCTGCAGGAAGGTGCTTACTACGGGAAACACAGGACGTATACCGGCCTTTGCGAGACCTGCCGTCATACCCACGGCCATTTGCTCTGCAATGCCCACGTCGATGAAGCGTCGTCCGGCTTCGCGGCGACGTTCGGGAGGGAATCCTACAGCACCAGGCGTACCTGCGGTAAGCACGGCGATGTCGCGGTTGGTGGCCATAAGGTCTAGAATATGGTTGGCGAAGATATCGGTATAATCTTCTTCCTGTTGCCCTGCCGGAGCCTCATTGAGCGATGCACCTGTCTTGAGGTCGAAGGGCCCGGAGAAGTGGAATTTCTCCTTGTTTGCTTCTGCAACGGGGAGTCCGAGACCTTTCATGGTGTTGATGTGCACCACCACGGGGTGGTCGATATCCTTCACGGCCTTGAAAGCGTCGATAAGGCTGCGGAGATTATTGCCGTAGTGCACATACCGGTAGCTGTAGCCGAAGGAACGGAAGAGATTAGGTTCGGCAGTACCGTTGGTGTTGCGGAGGAGACGGAGATCGGCGTAGATACCGCCATGATTTTCGGCTATACTCATGTCGTTGTCGTTGACCACGACTATAAAGTTGGTGCCCAGAGTCGCACCATAATTCAATCCTTCGAAGGCCTCACCTCCGCCGAGTGAAGCATCTCCTATCACTGCCACTACGTTCTCGTGGCCTCCGCGGAGATCGCGGGCTTTGGCAAGACCAGAGGCGAGGGCAAGCGAAGAAGATGTATGACCCATGGAGAAAAGGTCGTAGTCGGGATTTTCCAGCGGAGCGGTGTAACCTGTCACATCATTATAGTGTGCAGGATCTGTGAAGGCCTGCATGCGGCCCGTGAGCATCTTATGGGGATAAGTCTGGTGGGATACATCGAAAACTATCTTGTCGGCCGGAGTATCGAACACATAGTGAAGAGCGATGATAGCCTCCACCATGCCCAGATTAGGCCCTACGTGTCCTCCGTGGGCCGATAATTTTCGCATAAGTGCCGTACGCATTTCGGCAGCGAGCTGAGTGAGCTGTTCGATACTCATCGAGCGGATATCGGCAGGACTATGTATCGAGTCTAAATCTATTGGTTTTGATTCCATATTTTTTGAAATTTATCTTTTTATATAACGTTTGCGGTTTGTCTTTTTAATGTTAAAAAATTAGAAAACTCCGGGCCGTCGCGGCGAGGAGTCTTCCCTATACAAACAATTCCGTAAATTTCTGATGCAAAGTTACTAAGCTACCCTACCACTACAAATACCTAAAAGTGGTGATTATCGCGGATTTTTTATTAACTTTGCAGAGATACCGTCTGAGGAAGTCATTCATGGGCGGCACAAGCATTAAAATTCTGAAAATAAATATTATTTAAAATATATGTGCAATATTATTGCACACCTTTCTCACTAACTTTGCATCGTAAACAATAAACTGCATACCTGAAAATGGCAAAAAAAGAAACAACCAAAAAAAGCGCCGCAGCAGAAAAGGATCCGAAAGCGGCACGCCTTGAAGCTCTCCAGCAGGCCATGGGCCGCATCGAGAAGGCTTACGGACGCGGCGCGATAATGAAGATGGGCGATGAAGTGATAGAAGATATCGACGTGATTCCTACAGGCTCGATAAGCCTCAACCATGCACTTGGCGTGGGAGGATTTCCCCGCGGTCGTATCATTGAAATATTCGGTCCGGAATCTTCGGGTAAGACCACTCTGGCTATCCATGCCATAGCTGAGGCTCAGAAAATGGGCGGTATAGCCGCTATGATCGACGCCGAGCATGCCTTCGACCGCTTCTATGCGCAGCAGCTTGGTGTGGATATCAACAACCTGCTCATTTCTCAGCCCGACAATGGCGAGCAGGCTCTCGAGATTGCCGAGCAGCTCATCCGCTCGTCGGCAGTAGATATCATAGTGGTCGACTCTGTGGCGGCTCTTACTCCCAAGAGCGAGGAAGAAGGTGTGATGGGCGACCGCAACATGGGTCTTCAGGCACGACTTATGTCGCAGGCCATGCGTAAGCTCACCGGTGCTATAGCGCGTACAAACACTACCTGCATCTTCATCAATCAGCTCCGCGAGAAGATTGGCCAGATGTTTGGTCCTACCGAGACTACAACCGGCGGTAACGCCCTCAAATTCTACGCATCGGTGCGCATCGACATCCGGTCGCGCAATCAGATCAAGGACGGCGACGACGTGCTGGGCAAGCGTGCCTACATCAAAGTGGTGAAGAACAAAGTTGCGCCTCCTTTCAAGCGTGCAGAATTTGATATTATGTTCGGCGAAGGTATATCGCGCGCCGGTGAGATCCTCGACCTCGGTGTAGACCTCAACGTAATCAAGAAAAGCGGATCGTGGTTCAGCTACAACGACAGTAAGATAGCCCAGGGACGCGACGCCGCAAAGAAAGTGATAGAAGACAATCCCGAACTGGCGGCCGAACTTGAAGCAGTGATTATGGAGGCTCTCAAGAAAGCTGACAAAGACCGTGCTTCAGCTCCGCGTAAGACTTCTTCCAAGTCCGACTCGAAGAAAGCTAAGGAAAAAGAAAGCGAAAGTGACGCTGAACAGGAAGATATCGACATAGATGTAGATGAATTCGACGACGATCTCGCCGATGAATTCTCTATCGAAGAAGATCTCTGACAAGTTTCAGCAGACAGCAAAATAACCGGGGGTGCAACGAATCAATCAACGTTGCACCCCCGGCAATTTTTTATAAAGAGTCCTTATAGATCGGCATGCTCCTCGAGCAATGCACGCGCCCGGTCGAAATCCTGGTCGCGGACGTACAGCTCTACCGGAGCCCATGTCGAGCCCGCGCCATATAGAGTGGTCATGTGGTCGGGGCCGGTGATAGCCTCTATGCCGTGGTCGGCAAGCATGCCCTTTGCTATGTAGGCTTCAGCTTCGGTGTTGAATGAGGCTACAGCTTTCATCTAATTTTGTTATTTGGCTATAAGGAGGAAATATTGCTTCTTGCCTTTCTGAACTATGATGTAGCGATCGTTGAGAAGCATATCTGTGGATGCTGTGGCCTGAGGATCATTGATTTTCTCCTTATTGATAGAGAATCCTCCGCCCTGCACGAGTTTTCGCATTTCAGCCTTCGAGGGGAATACGGCAGCTTTCTCTGTGAGGAGATCGGCCAGACGGATTCCGGCTTCGATGTCGGCACGGTCTACCTCGAAGGTAGGTACGCCTTCGAATACATCCAGAAGAGTCTTCTCGTCGAGAGTATGGAGAGTCTCGGCGGCTTTGTTGCTGAATAGGATCTGCGATGCCTCCAGAGCGGCTTCATAGTCGGCTGCGCTGTGTACCATTGTGGTCACTTCCTGAGCCAGACGGCGCTGGAGCGGCCGGCGGCCGGGATCCTGTGCCTGCTCGGCGATGAGAGCGTCGATCTCTTCCTTGCCAAGCTGGGTGAAGATCTTGATGTATTTCTCGGCATCTTCGTCGCTTACATTAAGCCAGAACTGATAGAACTTGTAGGGCGATGTGCGTGCCGGATCGAGCCACACGTTGCCACCTTCGGTCTTGCCGAATTTAGTACCGTCGGCCTTGGTGATGAGGTTGCAGGTGATGCAGTAGGCGTCGCCCCCGAGAGTACGCCGGATAAGTTCGGTGCCGGTAGTCATGTTGCCCCACTGGTCGGAGCCACCGATCTGCAGGCGGCAGTTCTTCTCGCGGTAGAGATTGAGGAAGTCGTAGCCCTGGACGAGCTGATAGCTGAATTCGGTGAACGACATACCCTGCTGGCTGTCGCCCGACAGACGCTTCTTCACGCTGTCTTTAGCCATCATATAGTTTACGGTGATGAGCTTGCCTACGTCGCGGATGAAGTCGAGGAAAGTGAAGTCTTTCATCCAGTCGTAGTTGTTCACCAGTTCGGCTGCATTAGGCGCGTCGGAGTCGAAGTCAAGGAACTTTGCGAGCTGCTTCTTGATAGCTTCCTGATTGTGGCGCAGCGTCTTCTCATCGAGAAGTTTTCTCTCCTGACTTTTCATCGAAGGGTCGCCGATCATACCTGTTGCACCTCCTACGAGAGCTATGGGTTTGTGTCCCGAACGCTGGAAGTGCTTTAGCATCATCACACCCACGAGGTGACCGATATGGAGGCTGTCGGCGGTAGGGTCGAAGCCGAGGTAGGCAGTGGCCATACCTTTTTTGAGTTCTTCGTCGGCGCCGGGCATTACGGTATTGATCATCCCGCGCCAGGTAAGTTCTTCTATAAAATCCATTGTATGTTAGTGGTGTTAAAATTCAGAGAAAGACAGGGGAAGCAGCGATTTGACCGAGGGCAGACGGTAGATTGTTGTGCGTCCTGCAAGGAGCACGGGCACATCGTGGCCTGCCAGCGTCTCGTATTCGAGGAGAGCCTGTCGGCAAGCTCCGCAAGGAGCCGTAGGAGGCTCGGTGATGTGTCCGTCGGTGCCTATTGCGGCAATCGCTATCAGTTCGAAATGTGCATCAGGATAGTTAGCTCCGGCATAATAGCATGCCGAGCGTTCGGCACACGTCCCCGACGGAAAAGCTACATTTTCCTGATTTGCACCCGTCACTGTTGTGCCGTTGTCGAGCACTATTGCTGCGCCAACTTTGAAATTGCTGTAGGGAGCGTAGGCATTGTTGCACGATTTTCGGGCATCGTCCACCGCACGGCGCTCCGTGTCGGAAAGTTCTTCGTAGGAGAGAGACTCTATTCTGGTGACAATATCGATTTCTTTCATGTCGGAGTGGAGATTTTGATGTGCAAAATTACGATTTTAACGGAGAAAACAAAAAAAATGGCGTTGTAAAATTTCGCCGTTTGAGAAATATGCACTATTTTTGCAGTCGCTAATGTGTGTCCTCGTCAGAGGTATGCACTTTTTAGATAGAATAATAGAAAAAAAGAACAATATCAATGGAAAAGAACATTCCTACTCCCGAGCAGGTAGATAGCAGCGAGGATATTCTCGCCAAAGCTCGCGCAAACCGCAAGTCGATCATGTGGTGCATGATAGCGCTATTCGTCATTATCATTGCAATCCTCATCTATATATTTGTAGCTCAGGCAGGAAGCGCCAAGGCTGACGAACTCGTGGCTAAAGCCGACTCAGAGCAGGTCGACTCGGTAGCTATAGATCTCTACAAGCAGGCTTCCGAAGCAGGATACAAGAGCGGACATCGCGCCGCTGCTGAAGTAGGTATCCGTCTCTACCGCGAAGGAAAATATGAGGAAGCTCTCAAGTATCTCGACAAGGCTTCGCTCGACGATGAAGTTGCTGCTGCAGGTGTTTACACCCTTCAGGGCGACTGCCACGTGAATCTCGACCAGCTCGACGCTGCCCTCAAGTGCTACAATAAAGCTATCAGCAAGGCCGACAAAAACCCCGAGATCGTACCTTTCGTACTCATCAAGGAGGCCAATATCTACCGTGCACAGGAAAACTATTCCGCCGAGGCCAAGTGCTACGATACAATTATTAAAGACTATCCTGAATATGTGCGTTCTTCGCGAGTAGACATCAAGAAGTACTACGAGCGCGCCAATGCACAGGCTCAGAACTGATTTGAATAGAAAATATAAAACAGCCATAACTGTGAAAAGGGCCTGCTGCGTAGATCCGTAGCGGCCCTTTTTGCTTTGCTAAGCATAATGACCGACGATAAACTCAAAGAACTGTCGTGCAAGCCTGTAGGGCGCCTTCTGTGGGAGTACAGCCTTCCTGCTGTGGTAGGTATGCTCGTAATGGCTCTCTACAATGTGGTAGACCGAATATTCATCGGACAGTGGGTGGGACCGGATGCAATTGCAGGACTCGCTATCACTTTTCCGCTGATGAATCTCACCACGGCTATAGGAGTACTCATCGGTGTTGGTGCCACTGCAAGAGTCTCGATCGAGCTTGGAGCCGGTAATATAGATAAGGCTGAAAATATACTCGGCAACGCCTTCGTGCTCACATTCATCAACGGCATTGCCTATATAATCCTCTTTGTGGTATTCCTCGATCCGCTGCTGAAAGTTTTCGGCGCCAGTGCTGCCACTGCACCTTATGCACGCGAGTATATGCTGGTGCTCATGCCAGGATGTCTGCTCACCAACCTTACCTACGGGCTCAACAATCTCATGCGGGCGTCAGGCTATCCTCGCAAGGCTATGATCACCATGATAATAGGAGCGATAGTCAACGTAGGTCTCGATCCTCTGTTCATCAACGTGTTCGGCTGGGGTATAGCAGGCGCGGCAATAGCCACGGATATAGCCATGGCTGTGAGTGCCTTCTTCGTACTGTGGCACTTTGTGCAGCCACACGTCACGCTGCGGCTGCATCGCGGAATCTATAGGCTGCGCTGGAGCATTTTCTTAGGAATCATCTCTATCGGCGCTGCTCCGGCACTTGTAAACGCAGCTTCATGTATTGTCAATGCATTGGCTAACAACGCTCTCGGAGGTTATGGCACCGACCGCGATATAGGGGCCGTAGGCATCATGGTGACCTATACCTCGCTTTTGGTTACCGTAGTGCTGGGAATCTGCCAGGGCATGCAGCCTATTGTGGGCTACAACTTCGGTGCCCGCCAGCTCCACCGCCTGAACAGGGCCTATTATCTTGCCGTGGCGGCGGCTTCTGTAGTCACCGGTGCGGGCGCTCTCGTAGGTCTCTTCTGGCCTTCCGATATAGCCCGCATCTTCACCACCGATCCCGATCTGATAAAAGCTACCGACACTGCCTTGAGTCTATGTCTGCTGGCATTCCCCGTGGTGGGTTTTCAGGTGATATCCACGAGCTTCTTCCAGAGTATCGGGCGCGCCGCCGAGTCGATAGCCGTAGGCCTCTTGCGTCAGGTTATTTTCATTATACCCATCCTCATATTCCTTCCGCCCTATCTCGGCATCACAGGGGTGTGGCTGTCATTCCCCATTTCCGATGCAGCAGCCACTATAGTCACTGCAATCCTCATCATCCGCCAGTTCCGCCGCCTTAAGGGTCTTATGTCTTCTGATATTCGGTAGGCGACATGCCCGTGAGGTGCTTGAAGTATTTTCCGAACGAGGATTGATTGCTGAAGTTGAGAGCAAACGCTATCTGCTGGATATTTCTTCCGGAATATCTCAGAAGATTTTTAGCTTCCATAAGCACGAAATGATCTATCCAGCTTGCCGCCGATCGGCCCGTAGCTTCCTTCACTATCAGTGAAAGATATTTTGCTGATAGGAAAAGTTTACCGGCATAGAAACTCACAGATCGTTCTTTGGCGTAGTGCATGTGCACAAGTTGTATGAAATCGTGCACATAGTTTCCTCTTCGCGGTCCCACGCTGTCGCTCGCCTCCGGACGCGTAAGATCTATCTGCTTGTATAGTGTCATCAGTGTCTGATAGAATAGAGCTGAGGTAAGGCTCGAAAGTATGTGTCGCGTTAGCTGAGCGTTGAATACATCGTGGAGCACCGACTCTATCAGGGAGAAATATCTCAGGAAAATAGGAAAGTCGTGATCGCTCAGAGGCATAACAGGACTTTTACGGTCTATGATAGCTTCTCCCGAAATGGCGGAAAATGAAATATTCACATCCTGAAGAAAACTTTGGGAGTAGGCAAGAAGATAGCCTTCCGACGGTTTTTCGATCTCTCCGGCCAGGCCTACTACAGATCCGTGAGGAAAGGAGATGACGGCCGGAGCCTCTATATCGTATTCTATAAAATTGAAACTCAGGCGGATTTTACCTTTTGAAAGCAGAAAAAATACCGACCCCTCTATTTTTATCCCTGATGTCTCTCCCATAGAGGAGGTGCTTATGAAATCGGGGCCTACTCGTGCGTATACCACGCTCGAGTCAAACTGCCGTATGTCAGTAGCTACTTTCGAAAGTAGCTTGAGATCAATAGGTTTCTGTATATTATCCATATCGGAATATTGATTATGCGACAAAATTACAAAAAAATTAGCACATATTTCCTCTATACCGTGAAAACTACCAATATTGTTCCTTGAAAGAGCAGACAAAAAATCACCGCCGCAGATTGCTTTTCTATCAATCTGCGGCGGAATATTTTTACTATGTCCGAAAGAGGACTATTTGATGAGCTCTTTCGTGGTCTGAGTACCCTGACAGCGGATATAAAGGCCGGTTGAGGGATATTCAACGCGGATACCCTGAAGATTGTAGTATTCTACGGGTGCATTATTATCGGAAACGCTTATCATTTCCACTCCGGTATCGATGTCGGCAGTGAGAGTG
This sequence comes from uncultured Bacteroides sp., assembly GCA_964472555.1. Taxonomy (GTDB): domain Bacteria; phylum Bacteroidota; class Bacteroidia; order Bacteroidales; family Muribaculaceae; genus CAG-873. The sequence continues at coordinate 17,236 of CAYYQS010000007.1, read as the reverse complement.
CAGGCGTTTTCAATAACTCCGGTAGTGGTATTGATGAGGTAAACCACTATGTGCGAATTCTTCATGTCTTTCACAGCCGTGAGGACATCGAATTCATACGCGTAAGAGTAGTTCTCTCCGGCTTTGATTTCTGCGGGAATGCTGCCCGTGATACCGAAATAGGTCTCGAGCTGGCGTGCAACATCATTGTACACCAGGCTTACCGAGGCCGAGCGGTCCTGCCAGTCGCCCAGCACTGCTTCCGAGTCGCCGCTGTAGCCGTTTTTCTGTGAGTAGGGGCCTACGTTGTCTTCAGTGATACCGTAGGAGAGTATGAAGTTCTTGTCGCCGTCAGTATAGTCGAAGGCAAAGCTTGTGGTAGTATTCACCGTGAGTTTGCGCGTTGATTCATTGAATGTCGCTGTTGCTTCTACAGTGCCTACTGCAGGCATGGCCAATACTTCTTCAGCTGCTTCGATGAGCATGGAATATTCAGGATATACGGCATATCGGCGGTTGATCATAGCGCTCGGCAACCCGAGATCGGCACCATAATTCTGGTAAACACTATTGTAGGTTGAAGCACGCATAGGGTCTGTACCACCGAAGTTTACATGTACGGCTACAGGAATTATTGAGCCGTCGGTATAGTTCTCGCGGATCATCTCCATGGAGGTGTAGCCTACGGGGCACCACTGGCATTTGGTGCTGGTGAACTCTTCGATGACGATATTACGCGGTAAGTCGCTTCCTTCGGGAACTATAGTCACGGGGCAGCTCCCCGAAACGGCAGTGTTTGTGTTTGCCACACCGTCTACGCCACTTACCTTGACGTTGATAGTGGATAGTTTGGATGGAGTGGAGATAACGAAATTGTCTACCGTCAGTTCTTTTGTCTGCCCGTAGAGCCAGGTATCTTCAACGGCGATAGTGGCGGTAGCCTGCTGTCCGCCTTCGAGACCGTACTCCACCGTAAGGCTCTTCACTTCATTGGCGCCCATGTTGGTGAGAAGGAGAGAGAGGGTGAAAGGTGTGTTGGCATTGACAACTGCCGGGCACCCTGCCTGGTCGAGCTGCACGGAGTTCTTAGGCAGATTGGGACTCGATATTGTGGCACCGATATTTACAAATCCGCGACTCTCGGCAACGTTCGACCAGCTCCATTTATCGCTTGCGGAAGTACGGCGTGCCACCCAGCCTCCGTAGTCGGTTTCATGAGCCATGCCGTCGACCACGATAGCGCCGCATTCAGGTCCGCTGACGGTGCAATACATTCCCACATAGATATCTTTCCCTGCCGGTAGAGCCACAGCCTCCGAGAGAGCTACATCCACCTGAGTGTAGGAAGTGGAGGGAAGGTCGGTCACATCCTGAGTGTAAAGATATTTTCCGGATGTGAGATCGTCCGTGACGAAGACAGTGGCAGTCTTCACTGTATTTATATATTCATCGCCTGTTGCACCGGTGAAGAATGTTATCGAAGTGACTTTGCAGTCAGGAATACTCTTGAGGAATTCAGGATCGATCTGAAGAGCCATTCCCACCTGCGACCCTTCGGTCTGTGTCTTGAACGACAGGGCGGTATACGGTTCGTAGGCAGGACAGTAGTAAAGCTCGTCGGCTGAGGATGTAGCTCTTGAGGGGGCGGAGAGCTGCTTAGGGACGGCCGAGGCTGTGCATTTCGCTGCAGTAAGTTTAGAGTCAGCTTCGCCGTGCAGATGCTTGCTTATGCCCGAAAAAGGCGAGGCAGATGCCGCTAAGGCGGTGGCAAAGACTGCGAGGAGCATGGTTTTCTTTGTCATGGATATGGTAGAGGATTAAGTTATCGGATATATATTTTGCCGGAGCTGTTGCCGAAGGAATAGACATATAGTCCCTGAGGAAGCTTTACTATACCCTCACCTTCCACTTCCGTGCTTACCACATTCACACCTGCGATTGTGGAGAGTGTTAGCGAGCATGCATAGTCGGTCTTGTAGGCAATGCCGCCTTCGATAGCCCGGAGGCCTTTTGTGGCGGTAATTTCAGCAACAGAGGCACCGTTTTCATCCATTATAAGCACGAACTGTGTCTTAGTCTCGGGCTTTGTCACGTCTTCGGCTTCGAAGAGGGTCGTCACTACGGGTATCTTCTGGTCGAGGTCGAGCTCGTCGATGTAATCGAATTCAAGGAACAGCTTCTCGCCGGTCTGTATCTTCACATCTTCCTTAGTCACCGATGCTCCGCCGCGGCAGGTGCCACCGGCACACATCTGAATTTCCTGACCGCTCGTGCATGTAGCCGTCACTTTGATTTTCGACGAATATAGGTCGGAATAGAGATAAAGATCGGGCTTGCAGGTAACCTCCTTATATCCGTCCTGGGTATCGACGGTGAATTTCGTAAATTCAACGGTAGACCCCGGAGTGATCTTATGGTCGCCCAGCATGAAGGTGAGCTCCAGTGCGGAAGCCGAACAATATGCCGATACGGCAGCGAGCAGTAGTAAAAATTTCTTCATATAGCACATTTAGTTTTATTCTGTTGTTACTGAGGCGCGGCTTGCCTGCAGCACGCCGTCCGTTCCGGCGACGAAGGCCACAGCGGCAAGATTGGAAGCATTCCATGTCTCAGTTTCTGTTTCTTTCAGAGCTATCGAATAGCTCCGCACAGCAGGTTCTCCGGCCGTCAGGCTCACTTCATCTCCGTCGAGACCGTTGACACATGCACGGAACACATTATTGTGCACATAATCGTTGATGCGCCCCTGCGATATATCTTCCTGCCGTGCAACGATTCCCGATTCTACAATCCACACCACTAAGTTGCCCGAAAGATTTTCTGACGCCTTCATGGTGCAGGCGATATTGATGTTCTTGCCCGTATGGTCAAGCTCCGCGTCGAGCTTCAGCAACAGAGGCGTACGCTTGGATATTTCCTCGTATACGGCGGTTGCCCAGAGGTCGGCGTTGATTGCCGGAGAATGGCCGTCGATCACTCCCTGAGGATAGTCCTCGATGTGATAGCGGTCGTTGTAAATCTGGCCTTCTTCCTGCATGAGGCCTGTGTAGCGCTTGTTTGTGGCAGAAATTCCGAAGTGTCCGGCATGTATGCTCACGGCTATGAAATGATCGCCGTATTGCTCTTCAAGTCCCTCGACGATACGGTGAGCGGCCGGACAGTTCACACAGTTCTGCCCTGTGAAATCTTCCAGAAGCACCGTGCGCTCAACCTTCACCGCATCTACCGCTATATAGCGGTCGTCTTCTGCAATACCCTTGCAGGCCGACATGATGATGCCGAGCGATAAGGCCGTATATATTAGCTTTCTTTTCATTTTGAAACCGTCTCAGCGTTAGAAGGTATAGGTGTATGAAATCTGAAAACCACGCGTGGCAGGCACGTAGCGGCACACCCCTCCGGAGCAATTGAAGCCCGCGCGGGTGCGTCCGTAGCTCAGCATGAGCCTGTTCGACCGGTAGTTTCCCGTCACTCCGAAATTGTAGTAGTGGGTGCCCGTGCTTCCGCAGTTCCACATGTCGGCCGCTGTCACCATTATGTGTGGAGCTACCGAAAGTTCCAGAAGACCGTAGAGCCAGTCGCCTTGGTCCTGACGCGTGTGGAGGTACTGGAGCTCATTCCGTAGTGTGAAGCGGCGGTCGATGCGCCACTTTGTGTCGAGCACGAATATATTCGACTTCACCTTCCCGTCTTCAGGATGTCCTTCAAGAAATTTATCGTACATCTGATTCATGTACATGAAAATCTGGCTCACCGAGCGGCTCCACTTCTTGTCGATCTGTATATTGAAATCGTGATAATAGGCCTTTCCCATGCTGAAAAACTTGGGTGACGGGCCATTGGAACCCATTTCTCCGAAGTTGCCCGGATCGTCGGTGAGCCCGCGGATATAGCTCAGATTCACCTTCACTTTAGTGCCGTATTTCCCTCCTAAAGCAGTATGGCGCTTGAAGTTGTAGGCGAAACTGCCTTGAAACGCCCATTCTCCGGGAGCAGCCTGGGTTGCATAAGGATAGAGCGCGGCAAGTGCGTAGGTGTGAAGGTAGGAGAAAACAGGCATATTGTTGATAAAGGCCGACGTTCCGCTCATGGAGCGTCGGCTACGGAAAGCCATATTCTCGCTGCGTTTCACCTGAAGGAGGGCGCTGAGGCCGCTCTTCGAATATGAGCCGCTCAGAAGCAGGGCCGTACCCTTGCCGTAGGTATAATTGTTGTCGAACGACGGATCCTGTCCTTTCCATGCGAACTCTCCCAATACGGAGAAGCCGTTTTTCATGAATTCCGACCTTATATCGAAAGCGTTCACTTCCTTCGGGAGGTTGAGACGCCAGTCGTGGCCCGGTACCATTATCACCTGATCGTCCTCGTGCTTGAGCACATATGAGGCACCGAAAGTCCAACTCAGATTTTTCAAGGCAAGACCCTTGAAGATATCCTGCAGTACGATCTCTGCGTCGCCACCGTAGATCTGCGAACTCTTTTTCCAGTCCCAGTAGCGGCGCTGCAGCCCTCCGAGCGCGGTAAGACGCACTCCAGGGAGCGCTGTCACTTTGAGCCGCCCGCCCCGGATAGAATTGTCGATGCCGAGAGAGCGCTCCTGCCATGTGCGGAGTATAAAGCCCGAACCGAACTGCTCGTAGAAATCTCCTGCTGTAAGTTCGAATCCCTTGTAGCGCCCCTTGGCGTAGATGTGTGGCACACCCCAACCTGCAAAGTCGGGCTCAAAGCCCGGCAAAGGCCACTTCATGAATTCCACCCTTACACCGGCATCGACATACTTGCTTATCATGTTGAGGTCGGCATAGGTATTGAAGAGGATATTATGGTCGTAGTCGCCGGTGCCGATGGCCTTGTCCTCTTCCGGGAAAAGAATATCGGCCTGCACACTTCCGTGGAAGGCCACACCGTTGTCGCCGCCCACGGAAAAGGCGGAAGCAAAAAGCGTGGCAGCACTGAAGAGAGCCGATAGTATGATCCTTCTCATCGAGGATTATTTCTTGCTTTTCAACTTACGGATTGCAGCTATGAGTTCGTCTTCCGAGCCGTCGGTGTAGCCCGAGTGATTGTACACTATTTTTCCGTTGCCGTCCACAATCAGAGTGTGGGGCACCGCCTGAAGCCCCATTGCATTGAAGAAATCGCTGTTCGGATCCAGCAGGAGGTCGTACTCCCACCCTTCGGCATCTACGTAGGGCTTCACCTTGGAGGTGTTCTGGGCATCGTCGATCGACACGATATACATCTTCATGCCCGTCTCATCCTGCCAGTCGGCATATACGTCGGCTATTGCGCGGAGCTCGCGCTGACACGGCTTGCACCATGTGGCAAAGAAGCTGATTACGAATGGCTTGCCGTTGTTGTTAAGCTTGGCTACATTTACTGTGCGGCCTTTTGTGTCTTTTACGCTTACGTTGGGGAGCTGGGCCGACAGAGGAACAACAGCCACCAGAGACAAGAGCGTGAATATGGTTAAGGTGAGGAATTTTTTCATAAACCGGTTTTATAGAATTACCCTGAAACGCGTCACCGACGCATTATCGCTCATGGTTTTGGTGCAAAAATACATGTAATTTATCTTCTGTGCAAATATTTTTGATATCCTATCTACCTGAAAGCGTATTACTTCCCGAACTTTACCATTATTTTCACTTTCTTAAGACAACCGCGCTACTTGCCAGCTTTGCAGGTTTTGAGTAATTTTGCGCCCGTTATGACAGATATTTCAGCACGGCGAGGCTTGCTCGCCCTCTCCCCGGTAGCCGTGTTTCTCGCGGCTTATCTTGCCGTATCGGTTGTCCTTGGCGACTTCTACAAGATGCCCGTGTCGGTGGCTCTTCTCTTAGGATCGGTCTGGGCAGTGATTATCTACCGAGGGCAGCCACTCCCCGAACGGATAGAGACATATTCCCGCGCCGCCGGTCACGTAAACATACTCTACATGGTGTGGATATTCGTCCTTGCCGGAGCATTTGCATCTCTGGCACGATCCCTCGGTTCTGTAGAAGCTACTGTAAACATAGCGCTGAATGTTTTCCCCCCGAGCCTCATCCTGCCCACTCTCTTTTTCGCCGCCTGCTTCATATCCTTTTCGATAGGCACTTCGGTAGGCACTGTTGTGGCGCTCACCCCTCTTGCCGTCGAGATTTCCGAAGTAATGGGCGCCGATCCGGCTTTCTACGTCGCCATTGTGTTGGGTGGCGCGTTTTTCGGCGACAACCTCTCCTTCATCTCCGATACCACAATAGCCGCCACGCGAACGCAGGGCTGCTCAATGGCCGATAAATTCAAAGCCAACTCGTGGATAGTCATTCCTGCGGCCGCGGTCACGTTGATTCTCTACACCTTTATCGGAGCAACCTCCGAAAAAGTTATCACCGACTCACCTTCCGATCCGTGGCTTATTCTACCCTACATCCTCGTGATAATCACGGCAATTTTAGGGTGGAACGTCACCATAGTGCTCACCCTTGGCATAGTAGCCGCACTTGTCGAAGGTATGTTCTACGGGCATTCACTTATCGATATGGCCGGAGCCATGGGCGAAGGAATCCAGTCGATGGGCGAGCTCATCATCGTCACCCTCATGGCCGCGGGTATGCTGGGAATAATCAAGGCGGCAGGAGGTATCAACTACCTTCTCGAAATACTTACCCGGAGCATACATGGCCGCAGGGGTGCACAGACCGTGATAGCTCTCCTCGTAGGAATCGTAAACCTCTGCACGGCAAACAATACCGTGGCTATCATTACCGTTGGCTCTATTTCACGCAACATCTCGGAGCGTTTCGGAGTGGATGCACGCAAGACGGCCTCCGTGCTCGACACCGCCTCGTGCATAGTGCAGGCTCTCATCCCCTACGGCGCCCAGACTCTGCTCGCCACTTCACTGGCCGCAATCGCCCCCGGCGCCCTGCTGCCCTATCAGTATTATCCAGCGATTCTGGCCGTTTCGCTGGCCCTGTCGATAATCTTCCTCTACCCTCGTCGGCTCAATAAGTCGATAGCCTGAAGGTAAGCTTCCGCTACCGACTCTGCCGAGAATTTATCCTTTACCGACTTTTTCAGACTCTCCGGATCAAGAGGGTTTTCAAGTGCTGAATCGAGTGCTGCCGTAAAAGCCGCCGTGTCGTAGGGCGCTATCAGATAACCTTCTGCCGGTGAGGAGATGATATCCCGCTGTCCGCCGCTGTCGAATGCCACGGGTGTGCATCCTGCCGCCTGCCCCTCGGTAAGCGTGCCCGGCAGAGTTTCGTAGAGCGACGTGGATATCACCGCAGGAGAATGTGCGTAAATATCACGCGGATCGGCCACAGGTCCGAGCCACACGTAGGGAATCTTCAACCCGTCGAGAGCATGGCTATCGCGCAGATTGCCGAAGAATACAGCGGCAGCATCCTCACGACGGAGTCCGTTCAGTATCTCCACGGCGTACTCGAGCCCCTTCACCGGGTCATCGAGACGGGCAGCTCCCATTACTATCAGCTTTTTGTCTTCCGGCAGACCCAGCTCCTTGCGGCTCCGCGTCGGTTTCATGCTGTAGTCCTCCACCGGAAAAGCGTTTGGAATCGTGAAAATCCTTGAGGATTGCATCAGAGAACTTGAAGCAGCGCACCGAGCCAGCCACGAACTAACTGCCACAAAACCGATATCGGAGTGCGAGTACAATTCCCTTTTCGCCTTCCACACCCGCCGCGACAGATCTGTCTCCGACGGGTGGTGATGAACGAACGGGCACTCCCCGCATCCCGGGGTCATACGGTAGCGTGCGCACTCTGCGGCGTGGTGGCAGATGCCGGTCATGTTCCACATGTCGTGCATGGCCCAGAGCACAGGCCGTCCGGCAGCGATGCGTCCTATTTCTTTCAGGGACAGCATTCCCTGATTCACCCATCCTAAAATCACGGCATCAGCCTCCTTGACGAGCGGATGATGAGCCAGAGGCAGACCGTAGGCACCCGTAGAAACTTTGAAGAGATCGGCGCGGTCGAGGCCGTTGGCGAGGAAAATGCCGAGATGCTCTTCATAGAAAGGTATCCTTGCACGCCACGGCGACGCTGCCTGCTCTACGTAGGGACTCTCCGTAGCTTTGTGTACCACAAGCATGCGGGCGTCGTGTCCGAGCGACCGCAGAGCCTCCATGAGGCGGAAAGTGACCACCGATGCTCCTCCGCGGGTATCGCTGTGATTTATCAGCGTGATTTTCATCGGTGAAGATGCTTCATCAGTGGTTGGAGCATCAGGCGGAGGTTGAGATGCTCAATGCGGAGAACGGCGCCTATGAATATCGCCAGAAGCGCAAGGCGGATAAGTCCGGCTGCAAGCTGATGCAGTCCAAGCGATCCTACGCCCCACACACCCACTGCATACAGCAGTGCCGAGAGCCCGAAGTAGCCGCAGATTCTCCCCACAGGGTAACCGATCGGGTACATCTTATGGCCTACGAAGAAGCTTGCAAGCATCATAGCGCCGTAACTGCAAAGGGCGGCAGTCGCACAGCCCATGTAGCCGAAGCGCGGAACGAGGGCGAAGTTCAGCGCAAGTGTCACCGCAAGCCCGAAAAGGGAGAACCACATGCCCCATACGGTGCGGTCGGTGAGTTTGTACCATATCGACAGATTGTAGAAGATGCCGAAGAAGAGCTCGCCGAGCATGATCAGCGGCACTACTTTCAGGCCGCTGAAATAGCGCGGGGAAATAAAGTATTTGATGATGTCCAGATAGTACATCACGCCAAGGAAGATGAAGAGCGCGAATATCACGAAATACTTCATGGCATCGCGGTAGGCCTGAAACTTGCTTTCGCCGCTCTCCTTGCTCCTG
>CAYYQS010000007.1:0-8427 GCA_964472555.1 uncultured Bacteroides sp. | reverse complement strand
AAAGGCTCGTAGGCAAAGCGGAAGGCCTGGAGAAATACCAATAGCAGTATGCCTATCTTGTAGTTGGCGCCGTAGATGCCCAATCCGTACATAGCCTCGGCAGGATCCGACACAAGGTGTGGATAGAGTATCTTGTCGACGGTCTGATTCATTATTCCGGCCACACCCAGCACGAGCAGGGGAGCCGAATAGCGCAGCATCTCGCGCCACAGCCTTCCGTTGAAATTCCAGCGGAAGCCACGAAGCTCGGGCACGAGCATCACCATGTTCACAGCCGACGCTATGAGGTTGGCAAGGAAAATGTAGCCGATGCCGAAATCAGGCCTGTAGAACCATGATACCGTAGCCGGAGCATGATCCATTAGCCACGGACACAGCAGAATGAAGAAAAGGTTAAGACCAATGTTGAGTCCGATATTTACAAGCTTGAGAGTGGCGAAACGCATGGGGCGCTTACGGAAGCGAAGGTAGCTGTAAGGTATGGTCATGAACGCGTCCATGGCCACACAAGCCGCCATGATAAGCACATACGACGGATGCCCGTCGCACTCCATAAGCTTCGTCACAGGACCTATGAACATCCACACCAGCACCACAAACGCCGTCGAGCTCACCGCGAGCGAGATCAGCGATGTGGAGTAAACCTCCATAGGGTCGTGCCAGCGCTCGTGGTTGGCGAAGCGGAAGAAGCCCGTCTCCATGCCGTAGGTGAGTATTACCATAGCAAGGGCCACCACCGAATAAACGAAGGTGACCACGCCGTATTCCGCTACAGGGAACATTATTGTGTAGAGCGGGACGAGCATCCAGTTGAGGAAGCGTCCCACTATCGAACTCAGTCCGTAGATGGCGGTATCTTTCGCCAGACTTTTAATTCCTGCCAAGAGTATTCTTTTGTGTTAGTCCGTAAGTGAGACGGCTGCGCACGTCGATATATTTCGTGGCCCAGCACGCCGTGAGCATATACACACCCGTAAGTATCCACAAGCTGGTGTAGGCCGTGCTTACCTCGCCTAAGGTTGCTGCATTGCTGTTGATGCGGATGAAGCCTTGAACGCCCCACACAGCCGGAGCGCAGTTGCCAACCCAGATCCATAACTGGCTCATGGCATAGCGGGGCCAGGTGAGACCCGAGAGGAAGAGGAAGACAACCGACGTGAACACTATGACGATGAATGCACTCTCACGCTCTTTCATGAACACATTGAGGGTCTGCCCGAGGAAGGCCGACGACAGCAGCATCGGGAGGATGAACAGCAGATAGTCTTTCGGATTACCGTAGTGCGGTAGGTTGAAGAACTCCGGGATGAAGCGCATGATGTAGATCGTAAGCGGCACGTAGAAGAATGTGCATGCCAGAGTCTTGCCCCACACAGTGGCGAAAACCCCTGCTCCTGCAGGCTGTTCGGGGTCGATACCGCCGTTGCGGCGCCGACGCTCGCGCGAAGTACCGCCGATGAGCGTAATGCCCAAAATCATACTCTGCTGCAGGATGAGTATGACGATACCGGGGATTACAAACGATGCGAAGCCCTGCTCGGTGTCGCCCAAGAAGTTGCTTTCGCTCTGCACCGGCATCGCACCTGATCCGGCGAGCGATTCGAGACCGGTCGCGTCGATGCGCTCCCCGGTCACTTCACTTATCACCTCAAGCTGCAGGTCGGTGAGTGCCGACACGAAAGCACGGTAGCGCAGCAGTAGGCTCATCTCGGAGTAGAACTCAACGTGCGACGGCTCGCCCGTGCCGAGATTACGTGAATACGACGAGGGTATCTGCATGATGCCGAACACCTTGCCTTCGGCCATAAGAGCCTTAGCCTCGCCCATATCCGAGCAGTAGGCGTAGATCTGCATGGCGGGCGTGGCATCGGCGTTGCGTGCCAGTTCTCGCGAGGCGGCCGTGCGGGAGTTGTCCACAACGGCGATAGGGATGTCGCGAACTACTTCCGGGTTATATATCAGCGTGTAGACGATAGGATAGGCAAGAGGAAGCGCCACAAAGAACAGAAGCACCCCGGGGTCGTGGATGATCAGGCGCAGTTCGTTGGCGAACACACGACCCAGATCGCTGAACCATTCGGCTATTTTCTTGAAAATATTCATATCAGGGCACATATACGGGTTTCAGACAAGCCTTCTTAAGATGCCACAGCATAGTGCTTGCCACAATCGGAAATGCTATCAGAGCAGCGAAATACAGGCGCGAGTAGTAGAGAGCGACACCGTTGAGAGCGATGTTGATATAGCTCAGGAACCAGTAGCGGATAGGAGCCAGCCAGCTGAACACCGCCAGCGCGCCGTACATGCTCTGCACAGGGAAGGAAAAGCCTGTGAAAGAGAACGACAGTATACCGAAGAGGGCCGTGAGGCTGAACGCCAGACGCGGATTGGGCACAACGCAGCAGATGAATGTACCGAAGCTCTGCGATGCTATCACTGTCAGGAAAGTCACTGCTATCATCCACTCCAGCGAACCGTTAAGCGGGAAGTGCGAGTACCCAAAGAGCAGCCAAAGCAGGAAGAGACCCACGCAGAAATACACTATGGTGTGCGGAAGCAGCTTCGATGCCAGCGCCACGCTCATGCGACCTTTCGACACGGAGAGCCACTCGGGCGAAGTCCCATTCTTTATCTCTATAGTGATTGAAAATACTGTCATGAGCATTATCATCAGCACGAAAGTACAGATCGTGAACGAGGGGCAGAGGTAGATAGCGTAGTTCATCCACGGATTATTCAGTGCGAACTGATCAACTACAACAGGCTGCACGAGGTCCGATATCGACTCCTGGGAGAGGCCGAGGCTCTGCAGCGTCTGCATCACCCCTCCGCCGGAAGTGGCCACGGCAACGGTCTTGAATCCCTTGAAGGCCAGCGTGCCGGGCACGAAATAGGTCATGTTGGAGTAGTATTCCAGTGTGGGAGACTTTCCGGAGAGCGCGTCTTTCTCAAAGTTGGCAGGGATTACGAAGAAACCGAATACTTTGCCGCTGCGTACATCGGCAAGAGCGTCATCGTAGCTCTCGCAGCTTTCCTTCACGTCGAGCACCTGAAGGGCATTGAGCGACCGTGTCACCGTGCGCGACATCGTGGAGTGGTCAAGGTCGACTATCGCCGTCGGTACCGGTTCGGGAAGCCCCCGGTCGAGGATGCTCAGGAAAAAGATGCCTACGAAGACGGGCACGATCACCATTCCGAAGAGATACATCCTTCTGGAGCACATCCGCCGCACTTCGCGCTTCATCCCTGCTATGAAACCGAGGTCTGCCATGGCATCAGTCTGCGTTAGGATGAGTGTAGACTACCGACATGCCCGGGCGGAGTCCTTCAACCGGTTCGGTAGGACGGGCCTTGATCTGGAAAGTACGGCTGTCGTAGCTGCCTGTCGACTTGGTTGAGCGCCATGTGGCGTAGCTGCCCATATCGCGGATGTAGTAGATCTTAACGTCGATTTCTTTCTTGCCGAGGGCAGGAATCATCACCTTGATCACAGAACCCATGGGGAGGTCGTTGAGCAGCTCTTCGCGTACGTTGAAGGTCACCCAGCGGTCGTCGCTGCGGAGCAGGCTCATGATAGGAGCTCCGAGTGCCACGAGTTCGGTAGGTTCGGGATATACCTGGTCGATAACGCCCTCGCAGGGTGCCGTCAGATAGCTGTCTTCGAGGAGTGCCTCCACCTGGTCGACATTGCTTTCGGCTGCGTTCACCATAGCGGCGGCAGAAGCCTTGTCTTCGGTCTGGGCGCCCGATTTTGCCAGTGAGAGCTGGCTTTCGGCGGCTCCGGTGGCTGCCACGGCGGCATCGTAGGCTGCTTTGGCTTCATCGCGTTTCTGCTCCGATATCACGCCTTCCTTGTAGAGACGCTCCATGCGGTCGTAGGTCTTGCGGGTGATAGTCTCGGCGGCCTGTGCCTGACGGAGAAGATCCGCGGCCGCGTTGATAATCTGTGAGCGTGTGCCTGCGTCGATTTTCTTGTTCTGCTCTTCAGCCACGCGGCGCATTGCCTCGGCCTGACCAAGCTGAGCGTCGACTATCGACGAGTGTATGTGCACCAAGGTATCGCCTGCGTGCACGGTATCGCCCTCGTGGGCATAGAATTCAACCACGCGCCCCGGCAGTTTGCCCGAGATGCGGATTGTCGTTCCTTCTACCTGACCTTCGATATATCCGTCAGGACGGTTCATGAATACGAAACCGATTATGGCTATGACAGCCACGGCGAGCACTACTATGCCCATTGTTGCCAGGAGCACCTTGTTGGCGTGCTTTTCCTGTGTATTGTCTTGGGTAGTCATCGATGTATGTGTGTTTTATTTTTTTTCGGAAGATAGTGGCTTAGTAAAGTGTGCCTAAAGCCTTGCTGAGATATACCTGGCAGAGCTGCACGTCGATCAGGGCGTCGATCTGCTCCGAGTGAGCCTTGAGCCATGCCGTCTGTGCCTCCATTACATTGTCGGCGGTGGCCACCCCTTCGCGGAATGCTAAGGTGGCGGTGCGGAGGTTTTCGTCGGCCTTGGCAAGATTGGTGTCGGTCATGCGGTAAGTCTTGTAAGCCTCCTGGGTTTTATACGACGCCTGGCTCACCTGAAGTGCTACCAGTTCGCGGGCATCCTCGAGTTCGAGTTTGCGGATTATCTCATCGCTCTTAGCGGCACGGTAGCTGTTGTAGTTGCCTCCCCAGTGCCACAGAGGAATCGACACCATTGCACCTACGCTGAAAGCACCCTTGAAGCGCTTTTTAAAGCCGTCGTAGAGGTTAGGGTTCGACACCTCGTAAGAGCCTACGATTGCCACCGTCGGAAGCATCGACGACAATGCAACCTTCGACTGCTGGTGTGCGGCCTCGACTGCTTCGCCGAGTGCGCGGAGGTCCGGTCGTCGGTCGTATACTTCCTGCATGTCGTAGCCTCCGGCGGGCTCTACGCCCTGAGCCGGGATCACCACCTGATTATCTTCATCGGCGAGAGTGAACTGAGTGTCTACAGGTAGACCGCACACCTGTGCCAGAGCCATGCGGCTCAGCACAAGGCCGTTGTTCACCTTCACAAGGTCGATCTGTGCCGCATTGAGCTTCACATCTACCGAGAGGACGTCGCTGCGGGTAGCGACACCTTCGTCGAACATCACATGCACATTGTGGTTGAGCGAGTCAAGAAGATTGACGAAGCTTTCGGCAAGCCGCTGCTTGGCCTTGAGCGACACCACCTGCCAGTACGCTGCATCCACAGCATAGATCACATTCTCAGCCTCGGCCGTATTCATAGCCTCGGCCGCGCGCTTGGCAGCCTTCGTCAGCTTGTTCATCGCCACGATCTTGCCGCCCATATACACAGGCTGGGTCAAAGTGAGTGCGCCGAAGAACACATTGTGGATATCGTATTCCATAGCCTCCTTCGGGATAAGCGCCACCGTAGAAGGAATATATTGGCCGTCCGGCCCCTTGATAGGCATTCCCGTAGCAGGGTCCGTCACAAGATTGAACTGGTACGACTGAGTCTTGAGGTCGAACGACTTTGTTGGCAGCATCTGGTCCGAATCAAAAATCGACAGCTTCCTCTGATTGTAGAGATAGCCGCCGTTGAAATCAATTCCCGGTAGATAGGCTGCAAAAGCCTCTTTATTCTGATAGTCGGCTTTGCGGATACGCTCGCGGCTCATCATGAGCTGTTTATTATTCGCAAGGGCGAGCTCGCGGAAAGTCTCCAGCGAGGTCAGTCCAGGCAACTCACGAGGTATATCAGGGTCTTCGGCTCCCATAGCAGGTACGAGGGCCGACACGCCAAGAGCAAAAACCAAAGCCGAAGTGCGTAGTGATGAAAAGAAAGAAGTTGGCTTCATATAGGATTTAGTTGAAAACGTTTTTTCGCGGGTGCATACACCCGACAAATATAACGATGTAACCCGCCGTGATGTTCACGCATTACTTAAGGTCATGCAAAAATAATATTTTTTCACGACTTAGCAAAAACTCCAAAATTCCGCCTTCGCCCCAATGCCACTCAGCCAACGAATGGCGCCGCACTTCACACCACCGCACACGATGAGAGCCTGACTCTCACGCCCCGCAGTCAAGAGAACATTGACATAGCGGGTAAAACTCTATCCATAGATTAATTGCTTTGACGAATTTAAACTTTCTATAAAATATGGATTGTTCAATGAATCTTCCGTAATTAAATCTACATCTCTTCTCAGTAAGCTTTTAAGTTCGGAAAGGAAATCCAGATAATTGTCCGCATAATCAAGGAGAGGAATGTTTTTTTTGTCGAATCTCACCGAGAAATCCACATCGCTTTCATCAGTGAAGCGTGGGGTGAGAATTGAGCCGAAAACCCATAGTTTCGCAACCTTATACTTCTTGCATAAGGCAACGATCTTTTCAAGATTCATTTCTATGAGCTTCATGCTACAAAGATAGCAATTTCTTTTTATCCTACAGCTATTATCCTCAAAATTTTCAAACTATCTTAGCTTTAAAAGATTTCATCGCCTCTCCGATAATCTCGAAGTTGCGATCAATAGATTTTCTACAGTCTCTATACGCTCCTGAATAGCTCCTGTAATTGACCTATTTTTGAAATTAGCTCATCGTATGGCATTTCATCGCCATAGATCATTGATTTTTGCATTGCATCATAGTCCTTACGCCATTCCGATTCAAATTCTTTTGGCGGAATTAATACAATACGCCTCCGGATATCCGGAGTATAATCTACTCCTCGAATTGAAGTAAACACTTCTCTATGATGTCTGATTGTCTCCCAAAGTTCAGCATCATTAATAGCTGATAATATTTCTTTGTGAGTCATGAGATGTTCCAGATCATAAAGATGCCTTGATTTTCGGTTTGCCTTCATCCCCATTTCTGTAGTAAATAGTTCGTGAAGAAGAAATGCCTTTTCCAAAAAGGTTTTTTGTGGAGCAGCGCACGTAATCATAGTATCCGCTATGCTCGTTTTTATTTCACTGTTTTCTGAGATAAGCGACTTGACAGTTGCCTGAATTGTCGGCTCGAATAGCGAACGAGCACCAACCTCAAGCAAAACTTCTGGACGAAGGTATTCATCTCCGTTATCAAAAACAGATTTGTATGCAATATGAATCTTTCTTGGCTCCGGATATGTACCATCTCCTTCACCATCAACTTCCGGCACAACATCGCAATATCTGTCAATATTATATTGATCCAACAATTTCCTTATATCAAGTGCCAGCTTCTCTTTTACGAATAGTGATGACTCCTTTCGCAGCTTTTTAAGTTGCTTTTTAGTGAGATCTCCTTCCAATCCAAATAATGAACGGTCTATAGCAAGGTCTATATCTTCGGAGAATCTATGGATGAGTTTCCATACTTTACTTAAAGATGACCCACCTTTGAATACAAACCTATCAGCATAATTTAGACTGAAAACTATCTGCAATAACGATGAGACCCACATATCTTTTTCTATGGCACGAGGGTCTGAGATACCTACTCTTAAGGCAATTTGTTCGTATACTGTTCGACGCTGAATATCGGAAAGTTTAAGAAAGTTCTGCATAACTGTTTTTTATAATTGTCCTTATCCAATCCGGCATAAGTGGAAAATCGTTAATAATTCCTTCTTGAGGAACTTTTGCAAGTAGTTCCTTAATGCGCTTAGCCTGCTCTTCCGTCAGATTTCCTCTTCCAACTTCCAGCAACGCAAAAGTGAGCATGGCAGACAACTTGTTTTTGAACGCAAGTCGTTTAGGCGCAACCCTTAGGAAACGAATACCCCGTCCATTATAAATCTGAATTTTCCGCGGTGTCCCATCCGTATAGTAAACCGCATTCATCGGAACTTGAGTCGATAGACCAAGTCTATTGAGCGCATAATCTCCGGTTGGCATTATCCGCGATCTATCTCTCTTTGCTATAGCTTCCGCGATTTCTTCCAAAGTAGGATATATCACCCCCAGTCCCAATTCTGTATCAACTCGAGGTTTACAATATATACCCTTAGACAGCCGCAGAATCTTTTGGGTATTTGATAGTCTCTCCAAAGCTTTGTTGATCGCTTGACCATTCCCTATATGTGTGAAGTCGGATGCAAAGAATATTATACCGTTCTTCCTTCGCTTTATAGAGTTATATATTTTGTTTTCAATACTTTCGATCATATTATATATGATTGTTTTGTCGCATTTTCTATCATAAAATACGACGGCAATGTCGCAAATTTAGTAATTTTTTCTCGACATAACAAATTTATAAATCGTAATATAAATTACTTGCTTAATCTGCGCTAACACTCCTCCGTCATGTAAATTTGTGTTTTTGGCGGAAATGTAGTAAATTTGCAGATTATTAAACATCAAGGAATATGAAACGCACCAAAATAGCCGATATTTTCTCACCCGAGCTCATCGGAAGCAAGGTGAGCGTCAAAGGTTGGGTACGCACCC
>CAYYQS010000006.1:0-35134 GCA_964472555.1 uncultured Bacteroides sp. | reverse complement strand
TCATCAGAACTTCGCCGACATGAAGTATGGCCTCGATCCGGCGTTCCGCTTCACAGTATCGCGTGCAATCTATAAAGGCATGCTCCAGTACATCGCTCAGCGCGACGGTCGCCCGTACATTGTTCAGCCACTCCCCGTGAGAGCATTCTCAATCTCTAAGGATGCAACGCCGGGCTCTTATACTCTCTCCTGGGCAGCAACAGTCGACAGCCTCGAAGCAACGGCAACTCCCTCATATTTTATAATTGAAGAACGCATAGGCAACGGAGCTTTCAAGCCGATAGCGAAATCGAACGAGCCGAGCTACACGCTTAGCATTGACGATTCGGAAATTCATTCCTACCGTATCATCGCAGCCAACGCCGGTGGAGTAGCCTTCCCCTCGGAAGTTCTCGCACTCTGCAACTTAGCCGGAGCAAAAGGAACGGTAACTATTGTGAATGGCTTCACGCGCGTCAGTGCCCCCGACACGTTCGATTCGGGTGAAATCGCAGGCTTCTATGACACTCGCGATCATGGTGTACCCTATCTCTACGATATTTCATTTATCGGAAATCAATTCGAATTCCGCCGCGACATACCTTGGATGGACGACGACGCAGCCGGTTTCGGAGCTTCCCGCGCTGATTACGAAGACAAAGTCATCGCCGGTAATACCTTCGACTACGTGGCCCGCCACGGCGAAGCCATTCGCAAAGCCGGATTCGGATTCGTTTCGTCAAGCGTCGAGGCGTTCTGCTCTTCGACCGATACTCCTGCAATTGTAGATCTCATCCTCGGCAAGCAGAAGGAAATCCAGCAGGGCCGTGGCGTATACGGCACCCGATTCAAAGCTTTCCCCACAGATCTGCAGACCCGCATAGCCACTCTCGCTGATTCGGGCACAAGTTTCTTTGTCTCCGGCTCCTATATAGCTACAGACATCTGGGATAATCCCTTCTCCGATAAGGAAACAGCTGATGCCGACAAAGCTTTTGCCCGCAACGTCCTCGGATATAACTGGCGCGTAGGTCAGGCATCGGTTACAGGAGAAGCTTATCAGGTGCCGACCCGCTTCAAGGACTTCACTAAGGGTGAATATAAATTCAGCAACATCCTCAACCCCGACTTCTATGCAGTAGAATCGCCCGACGCGGTCTATACCGTAGATTCTTCCAAGGGTTGCACGTTCATGCGTTACTCCGAAAACAACCTTGTAGCCGGAACGCTCTTCGACAACGGCAACTATCGCACTGCAGTACTCGGCTTCCCCTTCGAGACAATATCAGATGCCGATTCCCGCAGTCACCTCATGAAGCAGATTCTTGAATTCTTTATCAATCCCGAACCGAAAAACTGACATCAAAAACACATATCAGTCATGATACACGCATTCATCCCATATATTAATAAGGAGCAAGCCGAAGCGAGCGTTGGTTCTCTGAGCGAGAGCAAACTGATCTCCAAGATCACACTTATGAGCAGCGATGCCGCAGCCAAACCTTTCGGCATATGCGATCTTATCCACATCGACTCCGTCAATTCCTCCGCTACCATAAAGAAGATAGCCGAGCATACTTCCGATACTTTCACTCTTCTTTATACCAAGGGAAATACTCTGAAGGTTGGTTACCTCGCTCTCGACCGCATGGTGCGCATTGCACGCGACAGCAAGGCTGCCATGATATATGCCGATTATTACACCATAGTCGACGGAAACCGCTCTCTCACTCCGGTGATCGACTATCAGGAAGGCGCCCTTCGCGATGATTTCAACTTCGGTCCTCTTCTACTTTTCAACACCGCCGACTTCAAGCAGGCCGCAGCCGGTATCGACAAATCATATACCGCAGCCGGTCTCTACGATCTCCGTCTTCGCATCAGCCGTCTGGGAGCTCTTGTCCACATCAACGAATATCTTTATACTGACATCTCCCTTCCGACGACCGAAAGCGGGGAAAGCCACTTCAACTACGTGGACCCGAAAAACCGTGGTGTGCAGATCGAAATGGAAGAAGCCTGCACGGCACATCTCAAAGCTATCGGAGGTTATCTCGAGCCGAAGTTTGAGACAATCGAATTCAACCGCGGGGATTTCGCCAACGAGGCTTCTGTGATTATTCCCGTGCGGAACCGTGTACGCACGATCCGCGACGCTATCCGCAGCGTTCTCTCGCAGAAGACAGATTTCCCCTTTAATCTGATAATAATAGACAATCACTCGACCGACGGTACTTCGGAAGCAATCGAAGAATTCACTTCCGATCCGCGCGTCATTCACATTGTTCCTGACCGCGACGATCTCGGCATCGGAGGTTGCTGGAATCTGGGTGCTAATCATCCTGAGGCAGGTAAGTTCTGTGTTCAGCTCGACTCTGACGACGTTTATGCCGACGAGAATACCCTCGCCAAAATGGTGAAAGCGTTCTATGACAATAATTCTGCAATGGTAGTCGGATCCTACATGCTCACGGATATCGACATGAACATGATTCCGCCGGGTGTAATCGACCACCGCGAATGGACTCCCGAAAACGGCCGCAATAACGCTCTCCGCATAAATGGTCTCGGCGCTCCCCGTGCATTCTACACCCCCGTTCTCCGCGAGATAATGGTGCCCAACACATCTTACGGTGAGGACTATGCCCTCGGTCTTGCAATTTCGCGCCGATTCCAGATCGGCCGCGTCTACGATGTGGTCTATCTCTGCCGTCGCTGGGAAGACAATTCCGACCATGCCCTCGATGTTGTGAAGACTAACAACAACAATCTCTATAAGGACCGCATACGCACCTGGGAACTCCAGGCACGCCAGGAACTCAACAGGGAGAAAGCAAAATGAGTGCCAATCTGACACCTGAAGTGGAGAAGTTCATCGACACCCAGCTCGATGAATGGCCTCTTGCCGCATCGAATTTTAAAGCTCTCGCAGGAGTCGAGGTCAAGGAATTTGATATTCCCGGCATGCACATCAAAGTACAGTTCAATCCTGCCCGCATAGTTTCCTCCGGAGCGAAAGTTGACGCGGCTTCTCTTAAAGCACGCAAATGTTTCCTCTGCGAAGCGAATCGGCCGGCGGAACAACGTGGAATGGACTGGGGAGAACGGTACACCATCCTTATCAATCCGTTTCCTATCTTCCCACGTCATCTCACAATCCCCGACAAGGCTCACACCGACCAGCTAATCGCAGGCCGCGCAGCCGATATGTTCGCTCTCGCAAGTGAACTTCCCGGATACACCGTATTCTACAACGGTCCCCGCTGTGGTGCTTCCGCTCCGGACCACATGCATTTTCAGGCCGGGAACTCGGATTTTCTCACTATAGGCGATGCAATCGAGGAAGCAGAACTGAGCACCGTTGCAGAGGCGGAGGGAGGCACACTATCGATAGCCAAGGGGCTTCCAATGGGCGTCTTTGTGATTGATGCAGACAATCCAGAAGTCGGAGCCCGACTCTTCGACAAGCTTTACAGCGCACTTACCATTCCCGAGGGAGAGCAAGAACCGATGATGAACATTCTATGCTTCTCTACACCGGCAGGACTTAGAATGGTCGTTATACCCCGCAAGAAGCACAGACCCTCTTTCTACGGTACAGAAGGAGAGGGTAAAATGCTGATAAGCCCGGCATCCGTCGACATGGGAGGTGTGTTTATCACTCCGCGTCGCGAGGACTTTGAATCAATTAATTCTGAAACAATTATTAAACTATTTAATGAGCTTTGCCTGAGCGATGAAGACGCTGAGTCAATAGCCGAAAAACTCTAATATCATGAATACACAGCCTGAACTCAGCGTCGGCATCCTGTCGGCTACAGAAATAAACACTTCACTGCTCGCTCCCTATCACAACGAGGAAACGCATACATCGGTGAGAGGACCGCAGACATTCTCAATCACGCCCGACGGAAAAGTTGCATGGCAAGGAAAGGAGCACGACGAAGTTCTTCTCACCCCCGCCGAGAAAGGAGCATCCTTCGAAGTCTACGACGTGACTATCGGTGTCAACTTCCATTGGGAAAGAAAAGAGACTCAGCGCTTCGCCGGAGCCCTTAAGATAATCGTGGAAGGCGACAAGCTCACACTCGTAAACATTCTTCCTGTTGAAGAATATCTCATGAGCGTTATTTCCTCCGAGATGAGTGCCACCGCTTCGGCTGAGTTCCTTAAGGCACACGCAGTGATATCCCGCAGCTGGCTTCTGGCACAGATAGACAAGAACAAGCGCATTGCCGACAAAGGCAATCAATACAATTCACTCACCCGAACGGAAGACGAACTAATCCGCTGGTACGACCGCGAAGACCATGTAAACTTCGATGTATGTGCCGACGACCACTGCCAGCGCTATCAAGGAATCACCCGCCAGACGACTCCTACTGTGCGCGAGGCTGTCGAAGCCACACGAGGACTCGTACTTCTGGATAACAACGGGGAGCTCTGCGATGCCCGCTTCTCCAAATCATGCGGCGGCGTTTTCGAGCAGTTCGAAACATGCTGGGAACCTCGTCATCACCACTATCTCGAGGCTGCGCGCGATGCGGCCAACCGCACGGACTTCCCCGATCTCACCATTGAGGAAAACGCCCGCGAGTGGATCCTCGGAAATCCCGACGCATACTGCAACACAACAGATGCCGACATTCTCGGACAAGTGCTCAACAACTACGATCAGGAGACCCACGACTTCTACCGGTGGACAGTAGAATACGATCAGGACGAACTTTCGGCTCTTATTGCAGACCGCTCCGGCATCGACTTCGGCCTTATCGAAGCTCTTGAGCCTATCGAGCGCGGAACCTCCGGCCGACTCGTCAAGCTCCGTATCGTCGGCACGAAGAAAACCCTTATCATAGGCAAAGAACTTGAAATCCGCCGCACCCTCTCTCCCTCACACCTCTATTCTTCAGCCTTCGTGGTTGAAGCAGGCGACCTCGATAGCCGCGGTGTACCCGCACACTTCACACTTCGTGGCGCCGGTTGGGGTCATGGCGTCGGCCTCTGCCAGATAGGAGCGGCCGTAATGGGTGCCAATGGAGCTACTTTCGATGAAATTCTCATGCACTATTTTGCCGGTGCAACACTCAAAACCCTCTACTAAACCATGAAATCAACCACAAAACGCAATCCGTGGGCATGGATTCCTACCCTGTATTTCGCTCAGGGGCTGCCCTACGTCGCGGTGATGACGATATCCGTCATCATGTATAAGCGGCTGGGTATCAGCAATACCGACATCGCTTTATACACCGGCTGGCTCTACCTCCCCTGGGTGATCAAGCCTTTCTGGAGTCCGTTTGTCGACATTATCAAGACTAAGCGTTGGTGGACACTCACCATGCAGTGGATTCTTGCATTCGCACTCGCGGGCATAGCATTTACCATACCGACGTCGCTGTTCTTCCAACTGACTCTCGCCATATTCTGGCTTGTAGGATTTACGTCGGCCACTCACGACATTGCAGCCGACGGCTTCTATATGTTGGCATTGACAGAGCACGAGCAGTCGCTGTATGTAGGTATACGCTCCACATTCTACCGTGTGGCCACGGTTGCCGGTCAGGGCTTACTCGTGATTGTTGCAGGTCTGATCGAGACTAACTCCGGCCTAACGCCGCTTTCCGTAAATGTCAATGCCGACCCCGAGGTGAGTTGGTCTCCGGCCGATATGACGGCAATAGCTTCCACCGAGGCCGATCTGCAGGGCGAAATGGAATTTTTCACCCCGGAAAGCTCAATAAACGTAGCTACTCAAGCTCCGGAGGAAGTTACGGTGGATGTGAATGGTGTGCCCGTGACGATGCCTTTCAAGGCTTATGCAGCCCTGATGCGCGACTCTGTAAAACACTCCAACGAGCGCAACGGCTTCACTATGGCAGAGACGCCTGCAGCAACCACAGAGAATACCACTGCGGTGAAAGAAGGAACCGGCGCGTTTACCAAATGGGTAAGAGACGTTTTCGGAGAGAAGCGCGAACCCTACACCGAGCGGAACAACAACATCGCTATCGTGGGCCTACGCCTTAACCGACAGCCCGCCCCCGGTGAAGAAATCGTGCTTAATGTGACTCATAAATCTGGCGACCAGAGCATAAAACTGGAGCAGGCTGCTCTCTCAACCCGTTTCGTGTTCAACGACAAGAACTGGGACCGCACGGCATGGCTCTATTATGAGGTAGACCACAAACTTCAAAATAAAGTAAGCGCGAAGTTCGAAGGAGCTTCGGGAAACATTCCTCTGGCGTGGCTGACTGTTTTTGCAGTGCTATCGGCGTTTTTCTTCGTAGTTGCCGCATATCACAGTTGGGCACTCCCCCGCCCTGCTTCGGACGGCAGCAATGAAGCCGGAACTACAGCATCGGGAATATTCAAGGAATTCTTCGAGACATTCCGTACTTTCTTCCAGAAACCTCAGGTGTGGATAGCTATTGCTTTCATGCTTCTCTATCGTCTTCCTGAAGCACAGCTCGTAAAACTTATCAACCCCTTCCTTCTTGATCCTATCGACAAGGGTGGTCTTGGTCTGACGACCGGTCAGGTTGGACTCGTCTACGGTACTGTAGGTATCATCGGTCTGACCATCGGAGGTATCATCGGCGGTATCGTAGCAGCTAAAGGCGGCCTTAAGAAATGGTTATGGCCTATGGCGTGGTCAATGTCGCTTACCTGTCTGACATTCGTTTACCTCAGCTATGCGAACGCACCTTCGCTCGTGACTGTAAACATCTGTGTTTTCATCGAGCAATTCGGCTATGGCTTCGGCTTCACAGCCTATATGCTTTATCTGATCTATTTCTCCGAAGGACGACACAAGACCGCCCACTACGCAATCTGTACAGGTTTTATGGCCCTCGGCATGATGCTCCCCGGCATGGCTGCAGGCTGGCTGCAGGAGACTATCGGCTACCGTCACTTCTTCATTTGGACGATGATCTGCTGTGCAGCAACCATAGGCGTATGTGCATTCCTTAAAATTGATCCGAACTTCGGTCGTAAAAAATAAATTGTCATGAAAAACATCATCATAGCCCTCAGCCTCTCTCTCATAGCAGGAGCCGGATTTGCACAAGTCAAGCCCGGAGTTGAAGTTCTCCGCCAGAATGGCTTCGAGCAACTCAAAGGTAAGCGGGTAGGCCTAATCACTAATCCTTCGGGAGTAGACAACAACCTCAAATCCACTATCGATATCCTTGCGGAAGCTCCAGGGGTTGAACTCGTAGGACTCTATGCCCCCGAGCATGGTGTCCGCGGCGATGTTCACGCCGGTGATAACGTCGACAATGCTGTCGATCCGGCCACCGGAGTACCGGTATACTCCATTTACGGGAAGACTCACAAGCCGACCCCCGAGATGCTTAAGGATGTGGACGTGCTCCTTTACGATATTCAGGATAACGGATGCCGTTCTTTCACCTTCATCTCGACTATGGGTAAAGCAATGGAAGCATGTGCCGAACTCGGTAAAGAATTCATGGTACTCGACCGACCGAACCCGGTTGGCGGCAACAAGATAGAAGGAAACATAGTAGAGGATTCCTGCTTTTCCTTCGTAAGTCAATTTGCGATTCCTTACCTCTACGGCCTGACACCCGGCGAACTCGCCATGTACCTGAATGAGGAAGGGTTGCTTCCCGGTGGTAAAAAGGTCAATCTGAGTGTAGTGCCCATGGAAGGCTATACCCGAGATATGGATTTCCGCTCTACCGGCATGCCATGGGTTCTTCCGTCGCCGCACATTCCCAACCCCGAGGCGGCACTTTACTATCCCATGTCGGGTATTCTCGGCGAGCTCTACTGCATGTCGATAGGCGTAGGCTACACCTTACCGTTCAAACTTTTCTGTGCGGAATGGATAGACGCAGCCGAACTCAGCAAGCGTCTAAATGCCCGAAACATCCCCGGTCTTATGTTCCGTCCTATCCACATCAAGCCTTTCTATGCAACAGGAAAAGGTGAGAATCTCCAGGGCGTTGAAGCTTATGTGACCGATAAGGATGCCGCACCCCTATCTTTGACACAGTTCTACGTAATGGAAGAACTTGCAGACATGTATCCCGGTAAGAAAGCCTTCGACATAGCCGACCAGTCACGACTGAACATGTTCGACAAAGTAGTAGGCTCGAAAGAAATCCGCAAGCTTTTCACAAAAGATTATAAAGTAGCTGATATTGAGGCTTATTGGAACAAAGATGTAGAACCGTTCCGAGCAGCGTCTTCCAAGTATCACCTCTATAAGTAATACCAACATATCTCTCTTCACCCTCTCAACACACCACTATGGCATTTAAGAAACCAGAATATAAAGAATTCATCAACACTGTAAAGAGTCACGTAGCCTCCGATAGAATCTATACAGACTCTCTCCGCTGTCTCGCGTGGGGAACTGATGCCGGTTTCTACCGGATGATTCCACAGGTTATAGTCCGTACTTCCTCAGAAGAAGAAATGGCAGCCGTGCTCCGCACCGCTTCGCACCTCGGACTACCGGTAACATTCAGGGCAGCAGGAACGAGCCTATCGGGTCAGGTAATCTCTGACTCGATCATTGCAGTGGCCGGAAAATTCTGGGAGAAATACCGCATAAATGACCCGGAAGCCAGAACAATTACCTTACAGCCCGGTATAATCGGTGCCCGCGTAAGCGAAATACTCAAACCTTACGGGCGCGTATTCTCACCCGACCCCGCCTCTAAGAAGGCTGCCATGGTGGGAGGTATAGTGATAAATAACGCTTCCGGCATGAAATGCGGCACTCATGCCAACAGTGACCGTGTGCTCAGCAGCGTACGCATGATACTCGCCGACGGAACAGTTCTTGACACAGCCGATGCTGCTTCGCGCCGTTCTTTCGAGAAGTCTCACCCGGAAGTACTTGCGGAAATCGAGCTTATCAGGAAAGAAATCGCCGCAGACGAAGAGCTGACGGCTCTGATCCGCCACAAATATTCGATAAAGAATGTGACCGGTCTCAATCTCCTGCCTTTTGTTCTCTTCACCGATCCTTTCGAGATAATGGCGCACTGCCTGGTAGGAAGCGAGGGTACCTTAGCTTTCCTTAGCGAGATCACCGTCAACACCGCTCCTGAGATGCCTTTTACGGCTTCGGCCATGGTGTATTTCGATGACCTTGCAGAGGCCTGCCGAGCTGTTGTGGCAATGCGTAAAAACGCTCCGGTCCAAGCCTGTGAGCTTCTCGACAAGAAGTCGCTTGCTTCGGTTCACGACACCACGGGTACCGGCTTAACCGCCCTGCTTATCCAGACAGAAGCAGACTCTCAGGAAAAGCTCGACAGTCAGATAGCAGAAACTCTTGAGGTGCTATCGTCTTTCCGTCTGTTCAAACCTGCTCATTTTTCTTCCGATCCAGAAGAAGTGGCCGCTTGGTGGCTCATGCGCTCGGGAGTATTCCCGGCAGTAGGAGGAACCAGACCACTGGGCACCACCGCTCTGATCGAAGATATCGCCTTTCACATCGACAATCTCCCCGAAGCAACGGTAGAACTGGCGCAGCTTCTTGAAGAATGCGGCTACGACGACGCCTGCATCTATGGTCATGCCCTCGAAGGAAACTATCATTTCGTAATAGCACAATCGTTCGACACGGAAGAAGAGATTGCAAAATACCGCAATCTGATGTCAAAAATCGAGGAGCTCGTCGTTCACCACTATGACGGCTCTCTTAAAGCCGAACATGGCACAGGCCGAAACATGGCACCCTTCGTTGAATCGGAATGGGGCTCCAAGGCCTGGAAGATGATGAAGCGCCTCAAGAAAGCTTTTGACCCTAAGGGTATTCTCAATCCCGGTGTAATTTTTAACGACGATCCTGAGTGCTATATCCGTAACATGAAGCCTCTACCCCTCACCGACCCGGTGGTGGATAAATGTATAGAGTGCGGATTCTGTGAGCCCAACTGCGTGAGCTGCGGACTGACTCTCTCAGCCCGGCAGCGTATCATCGTTCAGCGCGAGATTTCACGCCTTGAAAAAAGCGGAGAAGATCCTCTGCGTCTCAAGGAGCTCCGCAAGGGATTCCAGTACCTGGGTAATGAAACGTGTGCCGGAGACGGTCTCTGCAGCACATCATGCCCAATGTCGATAAACACAGGAGAGATGGTGCATCACATCCGCGAACGACTGCTCTCGCCAAATGAGAAGAAACTTGGCAAGTGGGCAGCCGAACATCTCGGCGGTATTTCATCGGGCTTGAGGCTGATGCTCAATGCCGCAGACCTCGGACACGGTATTCTCGGAAACAAAGGCGTAAGTTCAACAGGAAAAGCTCTTCACAAACTTGGACTTCCGCTTTGGACACCTTCGCTTCCCACAGGTTTCAATCCTCAGAAGACTATCCAGAGTTCTCAGCCTGAATCTCAGCGTAAACTTGTCTACTTCCCCTCGTGCATCAACCGAACCATGGGACAAAGCGAGGAAGCCGGGAGCAAAGTACGTCCGCTATCGGAAGTTTTCCTTAAGCTTTGCCATAAAGCGGGCTTTGAGGTGATTTTCCCGAAAAACATCGACGGATTATGTTGCGGAATGATATGGGAAAGCAAGGGTATGCCCGACATTGCCGACAGCAAGACCGCAGAGCTCGAGGCCGCTCTTGCAGAAGCCTCTGAAAATGGCCGTTACCCGGTGGTATGCGACCAAAGTCCTTGCCTACACCGTATGCGCGAGCACATCAAGAGTCTCCCCCTATACGAAAGTGTTGAGTTCGTGCATGATTTCCTCGCTCCGCATCTCAAATTCCACAGACACGACACTCCCGTAGCAGTACACGTTACGTGCTCAAGCCGCCGTATGGGCCTCAATGACAAGATAATCGCTCTGGCTCAGAAATGCTCGTCGAACGTTCTTGTCCCGACAGAAGTGGGATGCTGTGGGTTCGCCGGAGACAAAGGTTTCACACATCCAGAACTCAATGCCTGGGGTTTAAGAAAGCTTAAGCCTCAACTTGAGGCTGCCGGTGTAAAACTCGGATATTCAAACTCACGTACTTGCGAGATCGGACTTACCACCAACGGAGGCATACCCTACAAGTCGATGATCTATCTGGTGGATGAATGTACCACGGCTAAGTAATTTCTTACTCCTAACATAAATCAATCATAACAATACACAATCTGATAATGGCAACTAAACAACCGGCAGCTCATCCCAAGAAGCGCCTCCTCGCACTCGACATCCTGCGAGGCATCACTATCGCGGGAATGATCCTGGTGAACAATCCCGGCTCATGGGGCGACATATATGCGCCTTTGCGACACGCCGAGTGGAATGGTCTCACACCTACCGACCTTGTGTTTCCGTTCTTCATGTTCATCATGGGTATCTCGACTTATTTCTCTCTCCGCAAATATGACTATAAACTCACAGGACCATGTTTCATGAAAATTCTGAAACGTACGGTGCTGATATATTTCATCGGCATCTTTCTTGCGTGGTTCAGTCTGTTCCTCAGAGGAATGCTCACCGATAAAACCCTCTATGAAGCAGTCTTCACCTTCGACCACATCCGTATGGTGGGCGTCTTACCACGACTCGCCCTCTGCTATGGATTTGGATCTATCATAGCCTTGCTCATTCCGAAACGAGCCCTTCCCTGGACGATTTTCGGCCTGCTCTTTGCCTATGCCATAATAATACTGTTAGGCAACGGCTATACTTTCGCAGAAACCAATGTGATCTATATAGTTGATAACGCAATAATCGGCCCGGATCATCTTTATACTGATATCGTTGGTGGACAGCGCCTACACCTCGATCCGGAAGGCCTCGTGAGCACATTGCCCTCTATAGCGCACATGCTCATCGGCTTCTTCTGCGGTGCCCTCATAATGTCGACCAAAGACAATAATCTGCGGATTAACAAACTTTTCATCGTGGGCACCATACTCACTTTCTCGGGATTTCTTCTGAGCTACGGACTTCCTCTCAACAAGAAAATCTGGTCGCCGACTTTTGTTCTCACCACTTGCGGACTGGCCTCGAGTTTTCTGGGCCTTCTGATTTGGATTATCGACATCAAGGGTTATCGCCGCTGGAGCAAATTCTTCGAGGTTTTCGGTATCAATCCCCTCTTCCTCTTCTGTCTCTCGGGCATACTCGCTACGATAATCGGCCTCACACGCATTCCCTGGAGCGCGGCTGCTGAAGGCACAATCACTCTAAAGAATCTTATATATAAGGAAGCCCTCATGCCTCTTTGCTGTGGCGACGCCACCATGGCATCGTGCTTCTTTGCAATATTCTTCGTACTACTCAACTGGGTAATAGGCTATTTCCTCTACCGTAAAAAAATATACATCAAGATATGAAACTTATAGCAGACTGCGGTAGCACCAAAATCGACTGGTGCGCCCTTACCGACGGCAAAGTCACCAAGCAGGTATTTACTCTCGGCATGAACGCCGTGATGCTTACCGAAGAAGAGATCCGTCAGCGTATCTCGGACCAACTCATCCCCGAACTCGGAGAACTCGCTGATAAGATAACTGAAGTATATTTCTATGGCGCAGGATGTATCTCTGCTGAAGTATGCGGTAATGTTGCCAGAGCTATCCGTGCAAATCTCCCCGCAGCTAAGATTGTAGAGGTTTACACCGACCTCCTTGCGGCAGCCCGCGCACTCTGCGGACACAATCCAGGCATCGCCTGTATCATGGGTACAGGATCCAATTCTTGCCTCTACGACGGCGAGGCTATCGCTTCAAACGTTTCCCCACTCGGCTTCATTCTTGGCGATGAAGGCAGTGGTGCGGTTCTTGGCAAGCTCTTCCTCGGCGATGTGCTTAAGAAACAGCTACCCGCCGAGATCTGCGCCCGCTTCCTCGAAGAATACGATCTCAATCTTCTCACCATTATAGCCCGTGTTTACCGCGAGCCGCAGGCAAACCGCTTCCTCGCATCGGTTACACCCTTCCTTAGCAAGAATATCGATGTGCCCGAAATTCACGCTCTGGTATTGAACGCTTTCAGAGCCTTCTTCCACCGCAATATCAAGCAGTATACCGATTATAACAAACATACAGTCAACTTCATAGGCTCGATAGCCTACTACTTCGCCGATGTGCTTCGCGAAGCCGCAAAGGCAGAAGGATGCACAGTGGGCAAAATAGTGAAGAGCCCTATGGAAGGTCTTATCGAATTTCATTCTTAATTATCTATACGACAATGGCTTTTGTAAAAATCAGCGAACAACCGTCGCTCTACAACGACCTTGAAAAAAAATCAGTAGGAGAGATTCTCCACGACATCAATACTGAAGACAAAAAAGTAGCACTCGCAGTCGAAAAGGCACTTCCCGCCGTTGAAAAGCTCGTGAGTGAAATCGTTCCCCGCATGAAGCGCGGAGGCCGCATCTTCTATATGGGAGCCGGTACATCGGGCCGTCTCGGCGTACTAGATGCATCTGAGATTCCTCCCACATTCGGCATGGAGCCCACATGGGTCATCGGTCTTATTGCCGGTGGCGACACCGCTCTCCGCAATCCTGTAGAGAATGCCGAAGACGATACACTTCAGGGCTGGCGCGATCTCGAAAAATTCGATATCAACGATAAAGACACCGTGATCGGTATTGCAGCTTCGGGTACAACTCCCTACGTTATCGGAGCGCTCAAGGAATGCCGCAAGCATGGTATCCTCACAGCCGCCATCACCTCAAATCCCGATGCTCCTATCTCGGAAGCTGCCGACATCGCAATTGAAATGATCGTAGGCCCGGAATATGTCACCGGCAGCTCGCGTATGAAGAGCGGTACAGGACAGAAGATGATCTGCAACATGATCACCACCGCCACAATGATCAAAATGGGTCGTGTGAAAGGAAACAAGATGGTCAACATGCAGCTCTCTAATGCAAAACTCGTGGACCGTGGTACCCGTATGATAGTAGAAGAACTCGGAATGCCTTACGAGGATGCAAAGCGCCTTCTGCTCATGCACGGATCTGTGAAAAAGGCTGTTGACGCTTACAAAGGTATCGAAGCAGAATAATGAAAAAGCTTGCCACCATAGTGCTTGCCGCCGCTCTTGCGGCGGCAGCATTTATCTCCGGAGCAAGGGAGATGACGCTGTACTATTATCAGAGAGCAAGTCTTTTTGACACTCTTCCGGTAGACAGTACTGCAGTTGTCTTTCTCGGTAACAGTATAACCAACGGATGTGAATGGCACGAGCTCCTCGGCATGCCCAATGCGATAAACCGTGGAATCAGCGGAGACATTGCCGAAGGCATCGATCTACGGCTCGACCCAATTATTGCCGGGAAACCTGAGAAAATATTTCTCATGATAGGAGTTAACGACGTAAGCCATGATCTGAGCTCTGACTCTATCTCTACCTCAGTGGCAGCAATAGCAAAGCGCATCCGCACAGAGTCGCCCCGCACCAAACTTTACGTACAGTCTCTTCTTCCGATAAACAACAGCTTCAACCAGTATAAAAAACTTACCGGAAAAGAAGAGGATATCCGCCAGATAAACGTGCTTCTCAAACCACTTGTAGAAGAAATGGGAGCAACGTGGATCGATCTCTATCCCCACTTTGCCGACGAAGAAGGAAATCTTCGCCCAGAGTTTACCAACGACGGTCTTCATCTTCTCGGCTCAGGCTACCAGATGTGGAAGGGGCTGCTGCAGCCTTACCTCGCAGAATAAGAAGTGGAAATCAACGACGGGCTTCAACAACGGGTTGTCAGCTCCATTGGCTGCTCAACGCTTGTATTAGGAGGCCCGGGCTGTGGCAAGACTCACCTGCTTGCTAAGCGTGTAGGGCACGCATACACCGAATATGGAGTACCGTTTTCGGAAATGCTGTGCGTTACTTTCACAAACCGCGCCGCAAGAGAGATGCGCTCGAGAGTTGAGGATTCGCTCGGGTTTAGTCCTGAAGATCTTTTTATCGGAAATATCCACAGCTTTTGTCTGAGATTTCTATATGAAAACGGCATCATAGATTCAGATACCGGGATTCTCGATGAGGAAGACCGTAATCAATATCTCTCTACACTCGGGCTAAAGACCGAGGCCGATGCAGAACGTTTCGCTTCAATTGCTGCAGCTATTTATCAGGAAGAAAACGATTATCCACCTTTCATCCGCAAGGCTGGGAGGTGGTGTTTTTCTGAAAGCGACCGTTCAAGATACGATGCCTACCGAAGATTCAAGGAGGAGAACCGTCTTATAGACTTCGACGACATTCTGCATGAAACATATTCTGCCCTACTCAACTTCGACAGAAGCATTCTCCGCTCAGCATCTTTCTCATGGCTTCAGGTGGATGAAGTGCAGGATCTGACTCCGCTACAGCTTGCAATATTAATGGAGCTCAC
The DNA here is from genome assembly GCA_964472555.1 of uncultured Bacteroides sp. Classification (GTDB taxonomy): domain Bacteria; phylum Bacteroidota; class Bacteroidia; order Bacteroidales; family Muribaculaceae; genus CAG-873. The sequence continues at coordinate 19,815 of CAYYQS010000006.1, read as the reverse complement.
TAAAGGGAAGAACCCGACACGCCTGTTTTTCGGTGACGAACAACAAGCTATATTCAGCTTTGCAGGTGCCGACGGTTCGACCTTGCAACCGCTCAAGAATCTTTGCGAAGACCACATCATTCATCTCACCAACAATTACCGTTCGTCGCGGCAGCTCATTGAGCTCTGCAATACTCTGGCAACATCATGGCTGGGAATAGACTCCGAAGTGCTGCCGATTCCTGTACGCAACGTGCCGGAAAACTATCCTCCGACTCTTTGGAGAGCATCTGCCGGGAATCTGAGGCTGCTATCGGCCCATACAGCACGCGAGTGGCTGGCGTGTTATCCTGAAGACAAAGTCCTGATTCTTACACGGACAAACCGTGAGGCCGACAGCGTTTCTGAAATTCTGACCCTCGGAGGAATAGAACATTTCCATATCAGCAAGCAGGATACATTTGTACAACCTGCATTCAAAACTCTGTGGTCGCATCTCGCTGTGTTGGTAAAACCTGATCAGTATAATGCATGGTGCCGCTTAGCATACTCCACAGGAGCTGCAAATTCCCTTGCTAAGGCACGCGAACTGACACAGAAGTTAAGGGGTAATGCAATAAGTCAGGGAGCTATGCTGAAACGTAGAAAACAACCTATAATTCTCTTAGCTGAATTATATAAAGATTCAGGCAAGACAATAACGGTAATAGACACGGAGACTACAGGGCTCGACGTGGTTTCAGATGAAGTTGTTCAGATAGCGGCAGTCAAGATCATCAATGGCGAAATTGATGAAAATTCCACTCTCAATATTTATCTCGAGTCATCCAAGCCTCTACCGGCGACACTAAAGAACGGTACTTCGAATCCACTCACGGAGCTTTATGCTGCAGCCGATAAGTTCACAAGGGAGGAAGGTCTGAATTTATTCGCTGAATATCTGGGCGATTGCGATGTGATTGCGGGTCATAACATTGAGTTTGACCGCGCTATATTGCTCTCAGGCTATAAGAGATATAATCTTGACATCCCCGAAGTTCTTGATGAATCGGCCGACTGCATTGATACGATGCAGATATCGCGTCTGATTTTCCCAAGGTATCGGAGCTACAGCCTTGCGAATCTGATTGAGAGACTTAATCTCAAAGGAAGAAATACGCATCTGGCAATAGATGATGTTATGGCAACCGCTGAGCTGCTTACCGTTCTTGCCCCGCTATCGTCGATCAAAGCCCACGATGTTGAAGAGACTCTCTCCGATCCTGAGATCCTTAAAATAGCCGGTAAATTAGAAAGTGCGTACGGCGATTTCTATCGAAAATGGAGCAGCCTGCTGACGACAGAAGTAAGCATCCCGGAATGTCTAACAAGTGCCTATGAATTCTTCCGCTGGGAGGGATTTATAAGTCAGATACCACACTTCAACTATATTATATCTCTTGTAGATCAACTGACTGCAGACTGTGAGCACACTTGCTTGAAGACACGGCTTGACCGTAAACTTTATGATCTGCTCACATTCCACGAGTCGGATTTGCTTTCTTCCGGCATTATCAAGGAGAAGCTTACCGTGACAACGGTTCACAAAGCAAAAGGACTTGAATGCGACAATGTGATTATGCATGATGCCTCGACGCGATATGGAACTATGGAGGAGCATGCGCGCCTGCTCTACGTAGCTTTCTCAAGAGCAAGAAAAAGACTTGCCGCCGGACTCAGCTGCGAGCCCGACGGCGTTATAAATTCATTTCTTTACAAGTTCAGGGAACTTAACAGACGAGAGATTGCCGTGGCGGTCAATTGCGAGGCTATCAACCTCAGCTATCCCGAATAGTTATTCGAACATAGCTGCTACGTCCTTAATGGCACCGAAGGCTGTGGAATCGGGTGTTACGGGAACAACAGACACATAGCGGCAGTTGAGCCAGTATTCGTCGGTATCATCAGCGTCAGGTTCCTCGTTGATGAAATGCCCTGTGAGCCAATAGAAGGGTACGCCGGAAGGATCGAGATATCGCTTGTATTCATCCGTCCAATGACCTTTGGCTGCCCTACACACTTTTATACCTTCCGGGCGCACCTTTGCCGGAATGTTCACATTCAGACATACGTTCTCCGGGAGTCCTTTTTCCAAGACTTTTGCTGCAATAGCAGCCACAAAAGCGGTGCTGAAAGTGAAATCGGCTTTCAGGGAATGGTGAAGGAGGGAAAAGCCCACAGCAGGAATCCCGAGCATACAAGCCTCGAGAACCGCACCCATGGTCCCCGAATAGACTACGTTTACCGACGCGTTAGAGCCATGATTGATACCAGAAAGTACTAAGTCCGGTTTGCGTGGCACTATCGCATGCAAAGCTAATTTAACACAGTCGACAGGTGTACCGTTGACGGTGAAGATCCTGATACCTTCTTTATCAGACGGTCGCTCGGTTATGCGCAAAGGGGTGCCAGCCGACAGAGCGGAAGACTGGCCTGATCGCGGCTCTTCGGGAGCTACAATATATATTTCGCCAAGAGAACGCACGCACTCAGCAAGATGATGAATGCCGGGAGCTTCGATACTGTCGTCGTTTATTATGAGAATAAGGGGACGGATATTTTCCATAATGCGATGAAGTTTTATTTTTATAACAACCGTACCTCTGCGTTTGTTGACATCGGTAGATCAGAACTGGAAGTAAATGAAGGGAGCCACATCGGCTGTGCGGAGCTCGAGCACAAGTTGAACGGTGATAATGAACACGATTAGTTTCACTATCCAGGGAGAGCGCACGAAGAGATCTCCGGCTTTATTCCAGAATCCTTCAGGCATTGCATGGGCTATAATGATTACAACTATGAGGATTAGCCATATCATTCGCGCAGATACGAAAGCCGGAATATATGCCAGTGAGAAGTCGTTGCCGACAGCACGGATTATCTCCACAGAATCTTCCCACGAAGATGCCCGGAAAAATACCCAGAGTACCGCTACAAATGAAATAGTGATCAACCACGAAACAGACCGGACCACAAAGTTATCAGGCAGACGGTCGAGCCACGGCTTGGAAGCTTTGTGCACGGCGAGTCCTCCCCCATGCATAGCACCCCAGAATACAAACTTCCATGCTGCGCCGTGCCAGAGTCCTCCTATGAGCATTGTTGCAAAGTTGTTGACATAAGTTCTGACGGTGCCTTTCCGGTTTCCTCCGAGAGGAATGTAGATATAGTCGCGAAGCCACGTAGATAAGGAAATATGCCAGCGGCGCCAGAATTCTGTCACATTGCCGGATTTATAAGGGAAGTTGAAGTTCTGAGCAAGCCTGAAACCCATGATGAGGGCTATGCCTATAGCCATGTCGGAATACCCCGAAAAGTCGCAGTAAATCTGCAAGGTATAACCGATAATTCCCATAAGTGTCTCGAAGCCGGAATACGCACCGGGAGATTCAAAAATCAGGTCGTTGTACTGGGCGATGTAGTCGGCTATGACAGCTTTTTTGATCACACCGAGAATAATCAGCCATAGACCGGTGTACACTTCATGGCGAGAAGCATGTCTGTTTTCCCGGATCTGGGGAATAAAATAGTCGGCTCGCACAATGGGGCCAGCCACAAGAGCGGGGAAAAAGGAAAGGAAAAAGGCATATTCCAGCCATGTCTTTGTAGGTGCTACCCTGCCCTTGTAGACATCTATTATATAACTTACCGACTGAAAGGTGTAGAATGATATGCCGACCGGAAGTATCAGTTCGAGAGGCTGGAAATTACTCCCGACCAATGCATTTATATTCCAGAGGAAGAAATTAGCGTATTTGAAGTAAGCGAGTATTCCTAATGATGCGATTAAAGATACCACAACGCAGCAGCGCCTGATGAAGCGCGAGGCCCCCTGTCGCACCATTATTTTGGAAAGCGTCCAGTCGAATACCGAGGTAGCACCTAAAAGTAAAACGAAGACGCCGCTGCTTTTATAATAAAAGAAAAAGCTGAAAGCGACCACGAATACTATCATCTGCCAGAATCGGCTGCGTCGTAGACCGTAGACCGGCATAAAGAATAAGAACAGAACCCAGAACGTTCCCGACGAAAACAGCATAGGTGCCGACGGGTCGAAACTAAGCAACGAAAGTATCCGGTCGAAGAAAGCAGAGTCCATCGCGTCACTCCTCCGAAGGCTGATGAACGAAAATACGCTTTGCTTTCGCTGTAGAAACAGCCGGAACTTCAAGACGGATAGGATGCAGCGCGTTGGCAGGCATCCAGCGTATCACGCTATCGAGCCACGCTGCCGCAGAAGAGCGGGTGGGATGAGCCCCGTCCTTGGCACGCTCAAAGCTCATACCGTCGCTGAGGAAAAAAGTTCCTTGCGGTGTACTTTTGGCAATAAGACGGTTGATTCCGGTATCCGATCTCCAGTTCGGGGGGCCTATCCATAGGAAAGGAATTGTGTCGATGTCAGCTAATATCTGCTTGACATATTTTTCACGCTTCACTTCTATGTCTTTCACCAGTAGTTCATTTGCTCCGAGGCACACCACTATGAAAGTAGGCTTGATCTTTTGGATGTAGTTGCGCAGTTTATCCGACTTTCCCCACTTTTCCGACGTTGAGCTGTACCACATCACTGTATAAAGTGTGTGACCGTTGTGCTCGGCATAAGCTGCCAGACGAGGACCAAGCCCCTCGAGCATCGAATCGCCGATGAGCATGATAGTCTGAGACGCAGTATCGCACGGAACAGGGAAAATACTTTGTACCGCCATTACCGCGGTATCGGGAGCAAAGAAAAAAGTGTCGGCATCCGTATAAGAATTATCCTCATGATCTACTGCCGAGAGCGCCTCAACAAAACCGGCGTCTTTCAATTTATGACCTCCGATTTCCGGAGTATCGAAAGCCTCCGCCGCCACAAATACTAAAAATGCAGCGAGAAAAAGCAACCAGAGGGAGATATAGTGACGTTTCATGAAGCGGGCTATCAGAATCGAACTACCATATACTCTCCACCGAAGCCGCCTCCAACTTTATAGCGCCGCAAGGCATAGCCTTTTTCAGCAGCCTCGCCACTTACCGGGTGACCGAGAAGTGAGAACACATTGTATCTGCTCCCGCATTCTTCACATTCGGCAAGATGTTCGTGTTCGGTGTTGATAAATACTCTTACATTCTGCTTCCGCTCAACAGGACAGGAGAAATCGAATGCCTGAGGATTTCCGAGCACATCACACACGAGAAGCACGCCCCCGAAGCCTGTGTATGTCGACGCTGTGTAGGGAAAGTTTGCCGGAACGCGATCCTGCCGGATAAAGGATTTCCATGTCATTGCACCCGAAACACCATAAACATTCCATTCCGCCACGGTAGGGAACACAATATTAACCGGTTGAACGGGTATACGCTCGTCATCGAGACTATGGCAGGAGGTACATAGTCCCGAGAAAATTATGGCAGCGCATACCGCTGCCATAAAAGTCCTTAGAATATTTATTAGTTTAGACAAGGCTTGCAAATAGACCGCCGAACTGATCGGCTGCTTTCTGAAGGGTTGGGCCGATGAGCGGACGAAGCATCATAGGGAGTTCCACATCTATAGTTCCCGTCACCTCGGTCGACTGCTCGGTGAGTGGCTTGAAGTCAACTATCAGGTTCATCGGAACCGGTGAATTCGCAGCTTCCAGACGTATTCTCTCAGGTGTACGTTCGATTGCCTTTAGCTCGATCTCACCTACTTGCGGGGTGGAAATCTTTATGCTGTCGTTTGTGAAAGCTATATCGCCAACTTTAGCACGTCGGTCGGCATCGAGCGCATCGAGCGCAGTCTGCAGGGCAGTGAAATCCGAGAACTTTGAGCTAAGCTCTTCCGCCGAACGATTTACAACGGCAGGCTTTGAAGAATACTTTGCCATGAGGGTTATCTGTTCGGGGTCCAGTTGGCAGGATCCTCGCGCCACTGGCGGAGGGTTTCAAGATCGTTTTCAGAGATGTAACGCGTGTCAAGAGCCACATCGAGCATCGCATTATAGTTGCTCAGGGTGACAAGTTTGACCCCGGCCTGTGCGAAGTTTTCTTCTGCTACAGGGAAACCATAGCTGAAGAGAGCTACCATACCTATCACCTCGCATCCTGCATTACGGATAGCTTCGACGGCTTTGAGAGAACTCTTACCTGTAGAAACGAGGTCTTCAATCACTACAACTTTCTGACCCTGACGGAGATCCCCTTCGATAAGGTTTTCAAGACCGTGATCTTTAGGAGTCGAACGCACGTATACATAAGGTAAGTTAAGTTCGTCGGCAACCAGTGCACCCTGAGCGATAGCGCCAGTAGCAACACCTGCAATGGCATCGACATCTTCGAACTGCTCAAGAATAAGTCTTGTAAGCTCTACCTTAATAAAGGTGCGTACTTCAGGATACGAAAGAGTACGACGGTTGTCGGTATAAATCGGTGAATTCCAGCCCGATGCCCATACAAACGGGTTTGCAGGCTGCAGTTTGAGAGCACTTATTTTAAGAAGCTTTTCAGCAAGGAGACGTGCAACGTTTTTCATTATTGTCGAGGATGTGTATTATGTTTTTCTGAGTGCAAATTTACTCAATTTTTTTGAGTTCTACATCAGGCTCACTTATTAAAAGAAAATAAAAAAACATGAATAGCACATCTCTCCGCTTCTCACAGCTCAATCAGCTCGTCTTCCACAAAGGCACGCTTGGCAATTTGTCCCAACACAGAATCCCAAAGCATGGGCGAGATCCCGTTGCCGGGGCGCTTAACAGTAATATTATCAGCAGTAAAGGCTTCTCCGGCCTCAATATTACGGGAGGCCACGATACTTTTGCGGGCAACCTCGATATTTGGCTCCTCTGCTGATGCGACACCTTTCCCGCCATTCCCCAGGATGATTTCGACTTTTCGCACTTCATCCACAAGCCTTTTGAGTTCAGCAGGCTCAAGAGAGGCCCTGTGATCAGGGCCCGGTAAATTACGGTCGAGCGTGAAATGTTTTTCAATAATCCTTGCACCTCGTGCAGCAGCGGCAACCGACACCTCGATACCCTCAGTGTGATCGCTGTAGCCCACCGATTTGCAACCCAATGTCGCCAGAGTGTCCATTGCCTTAAGATTAACCGAATCGAGCGGAGCCGGGTATTGTGTCGTGCAATGCAAAAGCGATACGTGGCTACGGGTAGTTCCCGCCTCTTCAAGAATCCGTAGAGCGGCTTCAACCTCTTCTATGTTAGCCATTCCGGTAGACATGATAATCTCATGCCCGAGAGCACCTATTTTACGGAGATACGGCAGATTAGTTATTTCCCCCGAAGGGATTTTCCACACTTTCTGACCGATTTCCTCCAGACAGTCGATAGAAACAAGGTCAAAGGGAGTACTCATGAATCCGATTCCTTCGCGTTCGCAAAGTTCTTTTAGTCCGGCATAATCCGACAGGGGAAGGTGTATTGCTTTGCACATCTCAAGCTGACTCTGCCCATCGCCCGTTGTTTCCTTCTGGTATTCAGCTTTGGGAGCGAACGTAGAAATAACGAGTTCCGGTACGGCAGTCTGAAATTTCACATAGTCTGCTCCTGCTTTTCGAGCTTCAACAACCATTTGTCGGGCGAGACTGAGATCCCCGTTGTGATTCACTCCGGCTTCAGCAATAATTGTAATATGATTTGGATTCATTAATTCTCAGGATAAAAAACAACATCAGCAAGATAGCGTGTGGTCTCCACACCTGCACGGGCCCGGCGCACTTCCGACGGTAGGCTGAGCGCATCCTCTATGATCAGACCCGGTACGTCGGCTCCGGCATATACCGATGCCACACATCCACCCCCAAGGCGAGGGTTAATCTCCATTACGAGGAAACGGCCGGTGTCAAGGTCTTTAATAAGCTGAACCGTGACGGCACCCCGCAAGCCGGTACTCACCAACACCTTGCGAACGAGTGTGTCGATTGCTTCTTCCGCTATCGTTTCGGTGCGGACTACCTCTCCCCCACTCACTTCTTTACGTACCCGTGGACTTAAGGCAAGAATACAATTGTCGTGGAGCGAAACATAGCAGTCTACCGTTATCTCTTCCCTATTATCGATACGCTCCTGCACGAGATAGCGGTCAAGCGTTCCTTGCAAGGCATACAACTCCTTAAGACTGTCGATTTTCACAATGCCCTTGGAGGCAGAACCGAATCGAGGTTTTGCAATAAGACGACCGGCAGCAGAGCCCGGACGATAGGTCAGAGGTATAGGCAAGCCGAGATCTTCAAAGAAAGCGGCAGCTGCAATCTTGTCGAACATCTTATCCGATAGTGAAGACGAAGACACGGGAGAGAAAACTTCACGACAATAAGTGGATACGAGTTCTGAAGCGATCTTTACAGCAGGATCGACAAAGGGTATAACGATATCTATTTGATTTTCCTCACAAACAGACGAAAGATCAGCAAAAATATTCGCGTCGGCCCACCTCAGACCGGGAAATATCTTTCCCTCCGAAGCGAGCGGACAATGAATATCGAGTTCATAACCATAAATCTCGCAGCCGAAACCCTTCTCTTGAAGTGCTTTGCGGAAAAGGCGAGCCATTACTACCCTTTTGGCACCTCCGAGAAAAAGTATTCTCACAGTATTATCTTTCCTCTGCGTCATCGGTTGTAAATGTCCGGTTTATATTTGGCAAGATTTTCGGGGCGGCAAAACCATTCTATTGTCTTGGCGAGACCGTCTTCGAGAGAATGCCGCGGACGCCAATCAGTCAGACTTGTAATGAGGGTATTATCCCCGCATAGCCTGTTAACTTCGCTCTTCTCGGGGCGGAGCCGCTCCGGATCTGTGACATCCTCTACCTTTTTGCCCATCAGCTGCGATATTAGCGCCAAAGTATCGCCCATGGATATTTCAGTGCCAGTAGCGATGTTGATCTCCATTCCTTCTAAGCCCGGAGTTTCGGCGAGAGCGATAAATCCGGCAGCAGTATCCTCAACAAAATTAAAGTCGCGTGTCGGCGTCAGGTCTCCGAGCTTAATGCGTTCTTTTCCTGCAGCGATCTGTGTGATGATCGTAGGGATAATAGCACGTGCACTCTGCCGGGGGCCGTAGGTGTTGAAAGGACGCGCAATAACTACCGGCAGATCAAATGCATTGTAGAAACTTTTTGCTATAGCATCCGCTCCTATCTTGGTGGCAGAATATGGCGACTGGGGCTGCCGGGGGTGCTTTTCGTCGATAGGTACATACCGGGCAGTACCGTAAACTTCGCTTGTGGAAGTCACCACAATTCTTTTAACTCCGCAGTCACGCGCAGCCTGACACATATTTAGAGTTCCCTTGATATTTGTATCGACATAGCTGTCGGGTGCCACATAGCTGTAGGGAATCGCAATGAGCGCGGCAAGGTGGAAAACCACATCGGCATCCTTACACAGCATCCGGCAAAAATCAGGGTCGCGGACATCACCGCAGACAATCTCAAGCTCAGGCCGGGGTTCAACATCTTCGAGCCAACCCCAGTTATTAAACGAATTATACTGGGCGAGCGCCCTCACACGATATCCCTTCTTCAGAAGAGCCTCAGAGAGATGCGAACCTATGAAGCCGTCAGCTCCGGTTACAACGGCAAGAGGGGCGGATGTTTCTACCATGTGTGTTTGAATTTATAATAATATATGCTGCCGTCATCGGCCACTCGTACAAAATCGAAATGATTGCGATCAAGCCGTGTAATGGTCACGGGTTCCTGAAGCCTGTTAAATCCAAGCCAGGAGGGAGGCGTATAGGATCCTGTACCGGGTTCATTACCATAGTCGGAATGTGCGAAATCGAAAACAAGTAGGTCGCCCTCACGCGTCCATGTAGCAAATACATGGGTGTCCTGTTGCATACCATAGTCGAGCGCGAAGAGAGCAAACCGACCGTGCATGCTAAGCAGAGCCGCTTCCGCCTCTGAAGGAAGAGGGATGACGACATCATCGACAGTCATCTCTTCGAGAACCCAGGAGCCGAAGAGCTTACCAATATAACCCTCGTTCTGACAGGAGAATGCCGTGAGACACAGACATAATATGAAGAGTCGGATATATCGTGTCATTTCTTACCAATTTTAAAAGAACCGTCGTAAACAGCAGTAAGCAGAGCTCCGAAATTATCGCCACGAAGTTTTCCGGCGTCAAAGGCAAGCTCCAGACGCAAAGTGAGTCCGGCGACCTTGGGCGAGGGCTTCCAATCCGCACCTATCATTGCCGATGTATCATACAGTATTTCTTTTCCGGGGAAGCGGCCTGTACCTCCGGCCTCCTGCCAGCTGAATTTTGCCACATAAGCGAGCGTAGGGAGAACGTTACCGGAAATGGCAGCGTGCACACCCCGGGCGCGGTTATGGATAAAACCGGGCTGACCGTCGAAATTATATATGGGTGACACAGGGAATGGAGAGCCGATGCTCATGCCGAAGTTGCTGTACGGTCCATAAAAATCATTGTTATAGTAATTGTCGCCTCCGGTTGCCTTAAAGCCTGTTATATCTGTTCCAGGGTGATCTGTAGGGGACCAGTGAATGGGGCCTGACTGATTTGTAAAATCGAAATATTCCACAAGTATTTTGCTCACGGGTTTTCCCGACGCGAGATTGTACTGCAATCCCCAAAGACCGTCCCAGCCATTTCTACGTCCTATGCCCGAACCGTCTTCCCAAGGCCATTCAAAATAGGCTGAAAGCGTCGACCCGTTTTTAAAATTATAGCGTGCTTTAAAATCCCACGAACCGAGAGAGTTTCCCTTATAGAAACTTTCACCGCTTCCTTCCCTTGGGAAAAACATATCCCATAAATCCCGGATATGGAAGCCACGGTTATCCTCCCTGATAAGTTTACCGAAACGATATACTTTAGCATAACCTGCAAAAAGACCTGCAGCCTGCATTCCGACGGTAACACTGAACGGCATCGAAGGTTTCGTGCGGAAATAACAGCGCTTGTAAGTATAGCAGTTGTCGAGTCCTAAAAGTCCGGAATAATAATTAAAGGTGTTCTGCCTCAATTTTTTATCGAAAAGACGCCCATACATGATTTCGCCGTCAATCTGAACCCAGCCTTTGGTAAAGGGAATATCCTGGAAATCAAGGAATCCTGCAGCTACTCCCGGAATGGGCATAGCATTGTTGCTCCGGGTTATATCACCTGAAGAAAGTTCTCCGTCGACAATTCCCGATTTTCTTTCCTTGGGACCAACAATCAGATAAACAGCCCTGTACTTTAATTCGCCATAAAGCTGTAAAAGACGGATAGGAGCTTGCCTAACCTCTTTAGTGGACCACGAGTCAGCCTTCGCATTATAGCGGTCGTAAGAAGCCGCGCTTCCATAACCCGCTATATACTCAAACCCGGCACCCCAGCTGAATCGGCGGGAGAGGTCGAGATCACGCTTAAGCCGCCCGTCCTGCCAGATGCCGTTCGCACCATTGATGCGACCGTAATTCCATGACCCTATCATATAAGGAGCAAGTTTGCCGGTAGATGCGTTTACCGACAGACTCGCAGAATAGTCCACTGTGACAGGTTCTGCAGCTTTTAATGAAAGAGGCAGAGCGAGGCAAAGAGTCAATATTTTAAAAAATGCTTTCATTCAAGGATGAGTTCACCGAAAAACTCCGGACGGTGAAAATCCGGTTTTTCCGTTGTTATTGGATTCCAGCTAAGGTAGTAAGGTGTAGTCGCCCGTGAAGCACACGCATATAGATTGCCCCGGATAACCGTTCCGGGAGCAGGAGAATCTATACCCATTAGCGAAAGAGGAATCACCACAAGCAGATGCCACGCGAAATCTCCACTCTTTTCCTCAAAGGTCACTCGCTCCATGGAAGGATAGCGGCGGACACTGGCAAGCTCTTCAGCAACAAAACGAGTCGGATTAGGACGCGTCATTCTGTGAGATGCATATAAAGCACCGATGCAGTTGAACTCAAAATTCCAGTACTCCCCTCCTTCTTTCGGTTGCAAAAAAACTTCTACACACGAATCTTCGCTGACCGGAGACTGATCCTTATCATATTTTGCCAGAATTGCATTTGCACGAACGTGGAAATCAATATAAAGATTATGGCCTGAGTGAGCCATGACAAACGATGCTTCGGGAGCGCTTGGAAAGCTGTCTGGCCAGTTTAAAGAATTAATTTCCCCGACGACACCTTTGCTGTCAAGAAGGTCTGAAATGGCCTCCGGGGCAGAAAGAGAATCGAGGGAGTCGATACGTGGAATAGAAATTCGTTTCATAGATAGTCGTAGAGAGCCATTCCGAGGCCAAAAGCCGCAGTTCCCATTAAGAGAAGGCCGATTACATAATTAATGATCTTCAGTGAACGGACATTGATGCGCTTTCCGAGCCTGTGAACAAGAGTCGTCACACCCCACCACCACGACACGGCTCCCCCGAGAATCGTCAGGTAAGCAAATATATAGTGATGAACACCAAACTCCGGCAGGAAGAAATTAAACCGCGCGAAAAGTCCGATTATAAAGAAGAGAATAAGCGGATTAGAAACTGTCAGAAGAAAGCCTGTGACGAAATCGCTCCAATAATTAGAATTCCGCACCTCTGCTGTTTTAAGTGCCCTCGTAGGATTTTTCTTAAGCAGATAATAGCCGAACGCGGCAATCACCACACTCCCGACAATCTGGATCGGAAGCTGGTTGCGGTCGATAAATCCCGTGATAAAACTGAGGCAAAAACCGGTCAGCAGGCAGTAAATCAGGTCGCTCAACGAAGCACCCAGCCCTGTAAAGAGACCTTGCCAGCGGCCGAGTCCGAGCGTACGCTGGATTACGAGCATACCTATCGGCCCCATAGGTGCCGATATAAGTATTCCTATGGCTAAACCTCTTGGCAATATATAGAGAAGCTGCTCCATTGACTAAAATTCGAGCAAAAATACGAATTTTGCCGCAAATATTCAACCTTATTTGACATTTATGCGGTTCAAAACGTTTAACTTTGCAGAAAGGAATTCCGGCAAAAGAGTCAGCGCCCCGGAGTTTTAATTGATTATGAAGTTCTTAACTCACATCTACCGCTTGATATTCCTGCTGTTGATATTAACGGCAGAAACAAATGTTACGGCCGGAGAATTGCGCACCGGCCGTTACAACTATACCGGTGGAGTAAAGAACGGTAAGCAAAACGGCTACGGAGTGTGCAGATACACTAATGGAACCACGTATTATGGCTATTGGGACATGGGGTACAAACATGGACTCGGACGACTTGAATATACCGACGGTACGTTTGAATTCGGTCAATGGATCAAAGGCAGATTTTCCAAACCCAAGGGGCAGAAGTTCGTTCAGGGTGTGAAAGCATACGGTATAGATGTATCAAAATATCAAAAAGTTATCGACTGGACAAGGCTATCGTTAAGCGCGAATGCTTCGGGAAACGTTGTTCCTTCAGGAAAGAATGCACGGTTCTCTCAGCCGGTTTTGTTCGCCTTGATAAAAAGTACTCAGGGCACAACAATCATTGATCCGAAGTTCAAGCAAAATTTTTCCGGAGCAAAAAAATGCGGTATAATCCGTGGTGCGTACCACTTCCTGTCTGTCTCGTCATCGGCAGCCGAGCAGGCTAAGTATTTCATAGCCAACACACCTCTCGAGCCAGGCGATCTACCTCCGGTACTCGACCTTGAGATCGACAGGAAGACCATGCAGAGAGATCATGTAAAAGTCGTCAGAATGGCTAAAGAGTGGCTCAGAATCGTCGAAAAGCACTATGGGGTCAAACCTATAATATACACTTACAACAACTATTACATCGAGTACCTCAAAGGACACGGACTCGACGACTATGATTTCTGGATCGCTCGCTACGGCTCAGAGCCCTCGGCCCGGCATTGGGAGATATGGCAGTTCACCGAGAAAGGTGTGTGCAAAGGGATAGATCACGCCGTCGACATCGATCTCTTCCGCGGAAGTTTCAAAGACCTTAAGGCGTACGTTAAGAAAAAAGGAATTAAGTCTTTAAAAAAGAATCAGTCGAAATAGCCGCTTTATTGCGCCACCAGTCCACCGTCGATAAGATACTGACCTCCAGTGCAGAACGACGACTTATCTGAAGCAAGGAAATAAACAAGTTCGGCTACTTCCTCAGGGCGTCCGGCCGACCCTCGTGCAAAAAGTGCGTTTTCTTCATCCCAATACTCCTCCACAGTCTTATTATCTACTTTAGAAAATCTCTGGAAAAGATTGTCTACCAGCGGAGTATGGATTGTGCCCGGACATATGGCATTTACCCTGATATTGTACTTTCCAAGATCTATCGAAAGACTTTTAGATATCTGCCCAAGAGCTCCTTTAGTGAGACCATAAGCAAATGTGTGGGCTTTGCCGATATAGTATTGGTCAGACGAATTAATTACAATGGAACCGCCCCCGGCCTTAATCAGTTCCGGCACGGATGCTCGCAGTGTGTTCACAGTCCCGTAAATATTGGTCTGAATCACGAGGTCGAGTTCATCATCAGTAATGTCAAGAACTGTATTCCTGCGGTGTATTCCTGCATTGGCAAAAACACTGTCCAGCTTTCCAAATCTTTCACAAGCCTTCGCAACGGCCTCGAAGATATCACTCTTGATGCGAATATTTCCCTTGATAAAGAGCAGTCTGTCGGGCACGTTGAGGCACTCTGAAAGATTCCGTGCAGCCTCTTCATTTATATCCATAAAGGCTACGTTCCACCCTTCGGCAATGAACTTACATACACAAGCGGCACCGATCCCGGTTGATCCTCCTGTAATAAAGATCGTCTTCATTTCTTTTTAAAGATTAGCTCGGAAGTTATGCTCTGCCCTTTACCCTCCGTTGCTTTTCCATAAGCTACGGCATGACGCGGACAGATGTGATAGCAACGCAAACAGAGTGCACATGCCGTGCCCCACAAAGGTCTCCCATCTTTCATAGCGATATTTGCCATAGGGCACGAACGCGAACAGAGGCCACAACTTATGCATCCTTCCGTAGAGTGGAAAGGCTTCGGCGACATGGCGTAGCGCACAAACCACGGATATATCACACCCGACTTAACGGCGGAAAAACTGAGTCGCACCGGAATATCGTTTCCACCGGAGACGATGGAATCAGCTATTTGTGCAATCGCTGCAGAGGCATCAATCAATTTCTGTGCTGCGAGTTCCGGCTCATCGACATCAAACCCTTTCATCAGCACGTAGGTATTCGGCATCACAACGGCATAAGCTCCTGCCGTACGCAGTCCACGCCGGTGCATTATCTTGCGCCACTGCCTGTCGGCGTAGGCCATATCGTCGCCACACGTTGTGAGCATAATGTGCGGGGCCGACTGAGCTCCGGCGCCAAACTTGCACCCCTTCATAATTTCTGCCACTACGGGAGGAATACCCCAGGAGTAAGTAGGGAAAGCCCATATCACTCTGTCTCCCACCCTGCTGTCTATCAGAGCCTTGTCGGGCTCCCGCAACTCTTGAGTTGTAAACGGTCGCACCTCGCCGTCACCGAGCAATCGGCCAAGCTCTTCTGCCGCAACCCGGGTATTACCTGTACCGGAGAAATATATGATCATCGGCGATGTTTTCCTTTATCACTATATCCGCTCTGTGGCAGGATAGTCACTTGCGTCGCTCCGAAACCATATTCCCTGAACGATGCATCCTGCACATCATGGCCTTTGAAGCGATGAGTTAGTTCTTTACGGAGAGCTTCACGCAGAATTCCTTCACCTTTACCATGAATGAAGACTATCTTCTGGCCTGGATGACGAAGATTGGCTTCCATTACCTCCGTGAACTTTTCAATCTGACGATTCAGAATGTCGGCCGGAGATAGACCTGCCGTTGTATCGAAAAGTTCGTCGGCGTGAAGATCGACTTCAATGACATCATTACGATAGGCTTTCTTCTGCGACGGCTTCGATTCGTGCTTCTGATGAGTCGGGGCTGTCTGTTTATTTTGCTTTAATCCGCGCTCGATAGCGGAAGCTTCGGGGCTAAAATCAGAAACTACCCGGTCGGATGTAACCACATCGAAGGCTATCACGGAGCTATCAAAGTAGGGATTCGGGCGGAAACAGTGGAGACGCGCAAACTTTGTAGGATCTACTTTAAACTCGACGAAAGCAGGTTCTTTTGCCGTATATGCTTTGTCACGTTTAAAAGCTATGAACTGCACTCCGAGTCTTTCGAAGGTTCCGAGCTCGCTTTGAGGAAATTCAAAGGCAAACTCCTGGATATTCGGCTCGATTATCCCATCGTATCTCGGAGTCCACTCAACATCTTTCGCTCCGCGGGTTGCAAGGGTGACGAAGAGATAATAATTCGAATCATTCACTATATATGCCTCGAATCCAGAGCGCGACAATGCTTTTATGTCGGTAGGCTCGAAACCAATAGTTATGTTGAGCCTGTCGCCGCCCGCAGTCTCTATCACCGGCAATCGTGTCGGCTCCGGAGTAGTATCTTTAGACGGTACTACAGCGGTCTCGACTCTGGAATAAGTCTTCGGGGTCGCTTTTGTCTGTGCTGAAGGTGAAGCCACAACAACACACTCACGCGTGAGCACCGGGGTCTCGAATCCGTCTTCATCAACGTATGCGATATCGCCGACAATGCGGACAACACGGCCGCCTCCTACTGCATTTAAATATCTTACGGTATCACCAATCTTTACAGCCATAATTCCTTAACTGAAAATGGTATAATAGAAAAATGCCGCCCATGCCACAAAAAGCAGGGAGTCGATACGGTCAAGGATACCTCCATGACCAGGAATGAGATGCCCAGAGTCTTTTATTCCCAGACTACGTTTCATAAGCGACTCAAAGAGATCGCCCCATGTCGAGAAAACGCTCACCAACGCACCAAGGCCAATCCAGACCGGAAGTGCAAAACCCACTTCCGGAAGGATGTAGGCACAAGCCGCTCCAGCTATAAGGCAAAAAAGGAATCCTCCGAAGAAGCCTTCCCACGATTTCTTAGGCGAGAGACGCTCGAAAAGGCGATGACGGCCTATCGAAGACCCTACAAGGAATGCTCCGGTGTCGTTAAGCCAGATCATAACGAATATGGCAAGAACAAGCCAGTGGTTGGCAATGCCTCGGTCGGTATATATCAGCTGAAGCAAAAGCATCGGAACAGCGATATATATTATGGAAAGCACCGACCACGCCGCAGATTTAAAAGCATCCCCACCCTTATCGTATAATGCAAGGGTAAAGCGGCACACTGGATAAAGCACAATCAACCCAAGCATGGTGTGTATTAACCACGAAGGGAAGAGGGCTATTACTCCTACATTGACAACTGCCACTCCTACAACGACATCAAGAATTCTGCTGACCCATTGACTAATTCCTTGTGGACAACCTCCGTCAAGGTTATTTTCAAACTCAATTATTCCGAGGACGGCCAAAAGAGTGGTAAGAGCTACAAACCACCAGTTGCCGAGAGCGATACACCCTACTATGAGGACAACATAGACGGCACCGCTGAGCGATCGTTTGAGAAGTGAATTCATTTCTTTTCGTAGTTTAGCATATTGAAATACTCCCAGTATAGTTTGTCTTCGGCCGGATGCTTGCGCATCTTGTCAGCGAGAGTAAACAAGGAGCGAACGGCCATTCGCACCGGCATGGGAGCGTCTTCGATTATTGCCTCAAGAGCCGGGCGGACTTCTGAGTAGTATTCATTTGCATCGGCGCCTCTTCCGAGTTTCATGAGCGATACCAGGTAGGAGAAGACAACTGCGGATCCTTTCAGTGGAATTGTTACGAACACACTTTTATTCGGGTGTGCATCCATAAGTTCCACCACCTCTTCGTAGCGCCCGAGGGCAAACAGCGATTCTATCCAGGCACAGAAATCTCCGGGATCCATATCTACTCCTGCCCCGCTGCGTGTAAGCAGAGCCTCAAGCGATGTCATGGCCCCGTTGAGCGAGAGGGTTGTGACGAGCTCTGAATAAGTTCCGGGATCAAAGCCTACACCGGCGGTTGCTTCATAGAATCGGTCGAGATAGTCGGATGCGTCAGATATATTGCACGCAAGCAGCTGACGCATGGCTCGAGAATGACCGGGATGACGGTCTACATACTCCTTAAGAAGCTTGATAGCCTGGGAGGCCGACCCCATCCGCACCAATATGGCACACATGCAGTCGGTATATATGAATTCATCCGGATTTTCGTTCCTTAGACCCTCTATGATTTCAAAAGCCTCTTTATAAAGATAGGGGGCATAACTATACACGGCTTCTGCCAAAACAAGAAGAACATCCGGATTATCAGCTCCGAGAGCCCGGGCATAGTCAAAAGTCGACTTTGCATCCTCCTCTTTTTCAGCCCTCGCCTGAGCCTTGAATAAAGTCACCCAATAACCGGTAGCAAAAGGTTCCGACTCGATCAGTTCTTCAGCAAGAGCAATCACCGTCTGATCGTCGCCTGAATTTTCGGCTTCCCGCATTATTTCATAAAGAAGAGTAGGCAGGAATTTCACTTTGCCGCGCAACCGGGGTAGATTCTCCACCACCCAATTGTAGCAACCGAGGTCGAAAGCAAGATCGAGAAAACGGATCATCTCCTCGTCGCCGAGAGTATCGTACTGAGCGAGAATGTATTCGAGAGCCCCCAACGGATCCTCCGGACGATTTATCTGCAGACGGGCAATCTCGAAGAGCGGAGTCTGTAGTTCCGGATTATCTGAGAGGAACGATCCTGCGGCAGGAGTAGGCTCATCGCTATCATCGACACTTGTGTCGAGATACATCAGGGCGCGCCGCTCGGCGAGCGACACACTCGAAGGATAGAGCCTTGCTCCGCAGAAGAGCACTTCAAGCTGCACATAGTCATCGGAGACGTCGCCGGCATAGTCGTAAATCTCGACAAGTTCATCTTCATCGAAATACCTGTCGGTCACGGGCTGCTTCAGCGACTCCCTGAATCTGTTGTACAGCTCCTCGCGGGGATTTGTCTCTTCTGCCATATCAAGCTTTTTTCTTCTCCTTTTCCCAGGTATCCTTAAGGGCGATAGTACGGTTGAAAATCAGAGCATCAGGTGTTGAGTCGTAATCGGGAGTGAAGTAACCGATACGCTGGAACTGAAGTTTTGCACCGGGAGTGGCAATCTTTGCGGCGTATGGTTCGATCTTGGCACCCTTAACAACCTTAAGAGACTCGGGGTTAAGCATCTCGCGGAAGTCGCGGTCGGGCTCTGCGGCAGGATTCTCCACGTCGAAGAGACGGTCGTATAGACGGACTTCAGCATCAACTGCCGTATCAGCTGCAACCCAGTGGAGAGTGCCCTTCACCTTACGCGCAGCTCCGGCCATGCCGCTGAGAGTCTCCGGGTCGTAGGAGCAGTGCAGTTCGGTGACATTGCCGTCGGCATCCTTGATCACCTCGTCACATTTGATGATATACGCGCCCTTAAGACGCACTTCCGAACCGGGAGCAAGGCGGAAGAACTTCTTGGGGGGATTCTCCATAAAGTCGTCGCGCTCGATATAGATTTCGCGGGAGAAAGGCATTTCGTGCACGCCACCCTCGGGATCTTCGGGATTATTCTCCATTGTCACGGTTTCGGTCTTACCCTCGGGATAGTTGGTAATAACTACCTTCAGAGGATCAATCACGGCCATTACGCGTGTTGCGATACGGTTGAGATCGTCGCGCACGGCATGCTCAAGAAGGCTTACGCTATTGAGTGCCTCGTACTTTGTATAGCCGATGGTGTCGATGAAGTTGCGGATTGCCCGGGGGGTATAGCCGCGACGGCGCATACCTGAAATAGTCGGCATGCGGGGATCATCCCACCCGGCAACGAGACCTTCCTTAACGAGCT
>CAYYQS010000005.1:0-36246 GCA_964472555.1 uncultured Bacteroides sp. | reverse complement strand
ACCGAAGGTGGTGGCGGCGATGAGCCCACTATCGACTTCACTGTATCTCCCGACGGAGAACTTGAGCCTGCTGCAGACGGTACTACCTATCACGTAAGCTTCACCTTCCCTGATGCTACTCTTGGTTACAGTCTCATCTCTTCGAAGGTATCCCTGACCTACGGTGGTAAGGATATTCCGTATGCTTACAATGCAACAGGAAGTTACTTCAATGGCTCAATCACAACCTACAACAACACCATCACCTTCGACATCTATGGTGGTCTCTACGACGGTAAGGAATTGACATTGAAGATGGATGCAGGTGCATTCACTGCCGACGGCAAAGATAGTCCCGCAATCGAACACACTTGGGCTGTGAAGTATATTGCTGCTCCCGAGGTTCCCACTGAGTATACGCTCACTCCGGCAAATGGTAAGGTAGCTACGACATATAACACATATTCCAAAGCATACTATACACCAGTCTACTTCTACTTCAATACTTACGGCCAGGATGATTTCCCTAAAAACACTTCTGCGATTGATTATAGTAAGATAACCGTTAAATACGATGGAGCTATCGTTCCGAAAACGGCTTCAGGTCTACACTATACTTCGTCTGTTACAAACACTAGCTATAATAGATACATAACTTTTAGTGTGTATGCAGATTTTGAAACCGATAAGACCATTGAAGTAACGATTGAACCGGGAGCATTCCAGGTTGGCGGTCAGAATAACACTGAGATTACCGGCTCATGGGAGGTTTTAAATCTGATACCTCAGCCCAGTCTTGATCCTGACGTAACAGCAGAATGGTTAGGCACTGTCGTGCTCAAATTCCCCGCTACTAATAGTATAAAGGCAGGGTTTGCTGTCAAAAATATTGTCCTTAAAAATTCCGACGGTAGCTATAGTGAGGCTCCTTCCAAGATTGAATATTTCCAGAGAGGAGAATACCACGCGAACACCGACATGTTCTTCGCTCCTCAGCGTCGTGCGGCAGCCGACAGCGAAGGTACAGCCGTTGAACTCACGTGGAATAATCCTCCAAAAGATAAGGGCAACTATGAGCTCACCATCCCTGTTGGCGCATTTAGCATTGATGGTTTCAACAGTACGGCAAAAACTCTCAGCTACTCCCTCGATATCCCGACCGGCGTAGAAGGTATCTCCGCAGACACCAACGGCGAAGACATCATCTACACTATCCAGGGTATCCGCATCTACAGCAACTGGAACGAACTTGCCCCCGGCCTCTATATCCGCAACGGCAAGAAGATCCTCAAGAAATAACGATTCCCCAAATATCCTATCCAAAAAGGCGACTGCTGCGGCAGCCGCCTTTTTTATGCCCTTTTCGAGGCGGAGCCTGTGGCTCCGTCTCGCCCACCACCCGCCCCCGCGCCGGGGAGGCGGTCAGGGATGTCCGGAGGAAAGAGGATGTGTCTCAACGAGGGCGCCCCGCAGGGTCGCCGGTCAGATAGTAGCCCGGCCCATACCGAAGCCGCAGGCGTAGGGATGTGCCGGGAAAAGGGCCAAATAAAGCCCGAGGCGCCCGAAGGCCGCCGAACCCGCGTGTTCGCCCTGCGTCGATGCAAAACCGGCGGCCTCCGGGCGCCATTTCGTTGCATCGCGTTGTTATCTGCGGCATCCCGGCACATCCCTCCGCCTGCGGCTTCGGTATGGGCCGGGCTACTATTTAACCGGCGGCCCTTCGGGGCGCCTTTTGTTGCCCTGCGTCAACGTTCCGCTCCTACAAAACCGACGCCCTTCGGGACGCCTTCCGACGTCTAAATATCGATTGAAAACATCAAATTCGTGAAAAAATTTGTGAAATATGGAGATTCTGACTACTTTTACAGCACCATGAGCTACACATCCCTCACATATCATATTGTATTCTCGGCCCGCAACCGCCGGAATACGATCAATATAGAACACGATCAGGAACTATATCGGTTCATCTATCAATTTTTGATACAACGTGATGTGATGGTGAGGCGCATAGGCGGAATGCCTGATCATGTGCATATTTTGTGCGACATCCCTCCTAAATATGCAGTTGCGGAGTTGCTGCGATCGTTAAAGGCAGAGTCCAGCAAATATCTCAAAGGGAATCCCCATTTTCCGTATTGGGACGGTTGGAGTGAAGGGTATGGTGCCTTTACGGTAGATGCTGCAACTCGAGAAGCCCGCAGCAATTATATCGGGAATCAGAAGGCTCATCATGCAAAGTTATCTTTCAAGGAAGAACTTGATGAGCTACTTCGTCAATTTGGGATTGAACCTCCTGATCGGTGAAGTTGACCCGCGTCAACGTTCCGCTCCTGCAAAATCGGCGGCCTTCGGGCGCCAATTCGTGGCAACCCGTCGATCCCCGCGGCATCCCTCCGCCTTCGGCTACGGTATGGCGCGGGCTACGATTTGACCGGCGGCCTTCGGACGCCATTTCGTGCCCCGCATCGTCGCCCCGCGTTCTCTGGCGTCTCAAATATCCCAACCCTTCTGCCCTGCTGGGCGCCTTTTCGTTGCCTGTTATATAGAATCTCGCCCCCGGTGACCACGAAGGGATCACCGGGGGCGAGATGATTTATTTAGGCTATGGTTACGCCAGGCAGAGGATCAGGGCCTGGGCGGCTACCACGCGGAGGAACATGGTGAGGGGGTAGACGGTGGAGTAGGCTACGGCGGGGGCGTCGTTGCCGGTGGAGTTGTTGGCGTAGGCGAGGGCGGGGGGATCGGTGTTGGAGCCGGACATCATGCCCATGATTGTGAGGAGGTTGATTTTGTAGCGTCCGCGGGCTATGCAGCCTACGATGATGAGGGGCACTACGGTGATGATGAAGCCCCAGATGACCCACCACATGCCTGTGGTGTTGAATACCGATGCTGCGAAGTCTTTGCCCGCGCCGATGCCTACGGAGGCGAGGAAGAGGGCTATGCCGAGCTCGCGGAGCATCATGGAGGCTGATGTGGAGGTGTAGGTGACGAGTTTGGCTTTGTAGCCGAAGCGGCTCAGGAGGATTGCCACTACGAGGGGGCCGCCTGCGAGGCCGAGCTTCATGCCGAAGCCTACGTTGATAGAGCCGAGGATGATGCCGAGGATGATGCCCACGAAGATGGTGATGAGGTTGGGCTGATTGAGGCGCTTCATGGAGTTGCCCAGGCGCGAAGCGAGGCGGTCGATGTCGTCGAGGTCGCCTACTACGGTAATGCGGTCGCCCATCTGGAGGCGGAGGCCCGGGGCGGCGAGGAGGTCGACACCTGCGCGGTTGACGCGTGTGGCGTTGAGCTGATAGCCTTTGTGGAGCCGGAGCGATCCGAGGGCCACGCCGTTGAATTCGCTCTTAGTCACCACGATGCGGCGCGAGAACACGGGTGTGGGGGTCGATTCCCAGTCCATTTCCACTTCGGGGCCTATCACGGCCTTGAAGCGGTCGGCGTCGGCTGCCGAGCATACTATCTTGAGGAGGTTGCCCATGTGGATCTGTGTGGATGACTTCGGAATGGTTATCGAGCCGTTGTCTTCCATGAGTCGCGATACCACGAAGTTGGCCTGTACGATGTCGTGGAGCTCGAGGAGTGTCTTGCCTTCGATGAGCGAGTTTGTGGCCTTGACGGTGAGGAAGAAGGGCTTAAGCTGCGATTCTTCCTGCTCGCGCTCTATGGCCTCGATCTCGGTGTCGGTCTTGATGCCGAATATCCATTTGATGACGAACATCGAGAGGATGATGCCCACCACGCCGAGGGGGTATGCTGCGGCGTAGCCGCTTGCCATGAGGTTGGCCTGCTCGGGGGTCGACGTCATCTGGGTGATCGTCTGCTGGGCTGCAGCGAGGCCGGGGGTGTTGGTCACGGCACCGCTCATCACGCCCACGAGGGCGGAAATGTCGTGCACATTGCCGAAGTAGTAGACGCACAGCACTATCGTCACGTTGAGTGCGATGACGAGCACGGCGAGGCCGTTGAGGCGCATGCCGCCTTTCTTGAACGACGAGAAGAAGCCGGGGCCGACCTGCAGACCTATCGAGAAGATAAAGAGGATAAGACCGAACTCGCGCACGAACTTGAGGATGTTCGAGTCTACGATGTAGCCGAAGTGGCCTAAGAGGATGCCCACGAAGAGCACGAAGGTCACGCCGAGCGACACGCCGAAAATCTTTATCTTGCCGATGTAGATACCCGCCGCTATCACAAAGGAATAGAGCAGCAGGGTAGAGGCGATACTTACCTCTCCCGGCATGAACAGATGCAATAATGAATCCATAAACTAAGAAATAAACCTATTGAAGAGAGGGCAGGGTAGACCCCTCTCGGAAATTTTCTGCAAAGGTACGCTTTTTTGCCCGATTTCACATCTTTTATTATAAAAAATATGTGGCATGGTGTGAGCGCACCTCCGGCAGGAGGTATGTCGGCAATAATGAGCTACTTATTAAAATATTTTATTAACTACCGGTGCCATACACGCACAGATTTAAAATAGGGCGTACTCTTTTCTTTTGGCATATCTGCGGGCTCATGCCGTTTTTTTCTTCTCCGCCAGGGCAATAATGCACCGTAAAAGCACGTTCTAAGGCGTAGAATCATCTTTTATATCCCCGGCTATCCGTCGGCCGGCTATTATTGTCTTTATTTTTAAAATTTTTTATTTTCAAAATTTGTAGTTAAAATATGTAAAAAATAGTACGGTATTCAAAAAAAGGACTTAACTTAGAGGCGTGAAAAGGGGGTATACCGGCCTCTTGACGGCGGCTATAGCCGCTTAACGCGTTAATATTTAACGCGTTAGCTGCCTGTAAAAGCTCTTTTTCAGAATACCTTGAAAACCCAAATTTCGCGAACTATAAACAACTAATAACCACCTGTTATCTAAACTACCTCAAAATGGTAAAATCAGTACACAATCTCAGATTATTGCTGTTGATGGCCGTATTGCTTGTCCATGGCATTATATTCGGTGCTTCGGCAGCGATAAATGTCACCGGTACAGTCACCGACGAAACGGGCGAGCCGCTGATCGGCGTTTCCGTGAAAGCTAAAAGCTCAAATACCGGCGTCACTACCGATATCGACGGCAAATATAACATCACCCTCGCAGCACCCCAGAAGCTCGTCTTCTCTTATGTGGGCATGCAGGACCACACACTCGACGTCAAGACCTCCGGTACTTACGACATCGTACTTAAAGCAAGTGAAAACGCACTCGAAGACCTCGTGGTCGTAGGTTACGGCACACAGCGCAAGGTGAACCTCACCGGCGCCGTTCAGAGCGTTAACGCCGACCAGATCCAGCGCGCGGCATCGTCGAACGGTGCCAACGTTCTCCAGGGTATCGTCCCCGGCCTCAGCGCCGTGCAGGAGAGCGGTCAGCCCGGTGCCGACGCCGTGTCGATCAAAATCCGCGGTGTGGGCTCGCTCAACTCCACCACTTCGCCCCTCGTGCTCATCGACGGTGTTGAAGGCGACATGAACCGTATCGACGTGAACTCGATCGAGTCGATCTCCGTCCTCAAGGACGCTGCCTCGGCTTCTATCTACGGTTCGCGCGCATCGAACGGTGTGATCCTCGTCACCACCAAGCGCGGTTCGCAGGGCAAACCCAAAGTAACCTTCAACGGCTATGTAGGCTGGAACAAGCCTACCGAAATGCCTACCCCCGTCGACGCTGTGGGCTACCTTACCGCTGTTGACCAGTCGAACATCAACGCGGACATCGCTCCCCAGTACACCGACCTCATCGAGGCTTACCTCACCGAGGGCGCAAACAACTTCGGACGCTACGACACCAACTGGCGCGACCTCATCATGAAGAAGAGCGCCATGACACAGAACTACTCCGTAGGCGTGTCCGGCGGCAATGACTTCCTCAGCGTTTATGCCAACGCCGGTTACTACCACCAGGACGGTATGGTGCCCAACAACTACTTCAAGCGCTACAACATGCGCCTCAACGCCGACATGAAGATCAACCAGTGGATCCGCCTCGGCGCCGACATGAGCGTGCGTCAGGCTGAAGCTCACAACCCCATCGGCGGTGCTTCCGAGCTCATCGGCTACGCCATGACTTTCGCTCCTATCTACTCTGCCTACGATATCGACCCCGAAACCGGTATTGCAAACTGGGGCTACGGTCTCCAGGGCAACAACCCCGTGGCTTCGATCAACGCCGGTGGCTACTCCAACAGCAAGGCTCCCGAGTACTACGCCAAGATGAGTGCCACTATCACTCCTGTGAAGGGCCTCACCATTATCGGCAACTACGTGTGGAAGCGCAACCAGGGCCGCACCTACACATGGGCTGACCAGTTCGACGAATACGAGGCAGGTATCTTCAAGGAAACCCGTCCGACCGTCAACGCTGTACGCGACAACTGGTCGACTACCGACTTTGTACAGTACAACGCCTTCGCTACCTACGAAAACACCTTCCATAAGAACTATATCAAGGCTATGGTAGGCTTCCAGAGCGAAGAAACCAACTCCAACAGCATCGAAGGCTACCGCAACACCTTCAACTACGACGGATATAAGGATCTCGTACACGGCGACGCATCGACTGCCACCAACAGCAGCTACCGCTACAGCTACGCAATGCTCTCCTACCTCTTCCGTATCAACTACTCTTTCGCCGACCGTTACCTCCTCGAAGTCAACGGCCGCTACGACGGTACATCGCGCTTCAAGGCCGACAAGCGCTGGGGCTTCTTCCCCTCGGTTTCTGCAGGCTGGCGTATCTCTGAGGAAGCTTTCATGAAAGAAACCCAGAGCGTGCTCAACAACCTCAAGATCCGCGCATCTTACGGTCAGCTCGGTAACCAGAGCATCGGTAGCTACTTCCCCTACGTGGCAGCTATCTCGGGTGCCGAAGGCTACGGATACTGGTTCGACGGCGCATTCGTGCCCGGTGCGGCCCAGACACAGCTCGCCAACCCCAACATCGGCTGGGAACGTTCTACTCAGTACGACGTCGGCCTCGACTTCGGTCTCTTCAACAGCCGTCTCTCCGGTACCTTCGACTGGTACTACCGCCACGTCGACGACATGCTCCAGAAATTCCCCGTGCCCGAATTCGTTGCTCTCGAAGCTCCCTGGCAGAACGCCGGTACGATGCGCAACACCGGTTGGGAACTCTCGCTCGAATGGAACGACCGCGTAGGCGACTTCAACTACTATGCTAAGTTCAACCTCTCCGACGTACGCAATAAGGTGCTCGACCTCTTCGGCAACGAATACAAGAGCGGTACCCGTCTCACTCAGGAAGGTCTCCCCTACAGCCAGTTCTACGGCTACGTAGCCGACGGTCTCTTCCAGACTCCCGAAGAAATCACCGCAATGGATGAAAACGGCAACTACATCAACGCCGTTTACGGCAACCGCGACAACGTGAAGCCCGGCTACGTTAAATATGTAGACCTCGACAAGAACGGCGTGATCGACGGCGACGACCGCACAGTGATCGGCGACAACCTCCCCCACTTCGAGTACGGTCTCACCCTCGGCGGTTCGTGGAAGGGTATCGACCTGAGCATCTTCTTCCAGGGTATCGGTAAGCGCGACGTTGCTTACACCGGCGGTGGCGCACGTCCCCTCCTCGGCAACTCCACTATCTACGAGCACCAGCTCGACTCCTGGAGCGAAGACAACCGCGACGCAAAATATCCTCTGCTTATCAACGACGTGAGCGGCAGCTCGCCCAACAACCTCTTCTCGTCCTTCTGGATCAAGAGCGGTGCATTCTGCCGTCTGAAGAACCTCACCCTCGGCTACACCCTGCCCACTAAGTGGACCCGCAAGGCCTACATCGAAAGATGCCGCATCTATCTCTCCGGTCAGAACCTCTTCACTATCCGTGCCGACAACTTCTACAAAGGTTTCGACCCCGAAACCGCTGCCGGTGCAAAGTGCTACCCCCTCAACCGCACTTATCTCGTAGGTCTCCAACTTGATTTCTAATAAGCCATACACAATGAAAAAAACACTATATACAGCTTTCATGGCCGTTGCGGCGCTCAGCCTCGGCTCTTGCTCCGACTTCCTCGACAAAGAAAGCACAGCATACGACTCCAACGGCTTCTACATGTCGGAAGCCGGTATGAACGACGGAGTCACCGCAATCTACCGCCTGGTGCCTTACGATCAGAACTGGGCAGTACCCTGCGCCGTGATGCAGGACGCATACTCGCCCTACGAACTCATGGCCGATGAAAACACCACAATCGCGGCAGGTGGCGGTCTTACCCCCGACTACTCCTATGTAAACAGCTACTGGTCGGGCCACTGGAACATTGTTTCCCGCGCCAACAACGTAATCACCGACTGCGCTCTCAACAACGAGAACTTCACATCGCCCGACGTAGCCGTCAGCGACCAGTACCGTCGCCGCTACTGCGAGGCAGTAGCTGTTCGCGACTACGCTTACTACAATCTCGTGCAGGCTTTCGGCGACATCCCCTTCTTCCCCAAGGCTGTCACCCCCGAGCAGTACACCGAGCCCCGCCACGATAAAGAGGAAATCCTCGACTATATCATCGCAGAGCTCACCGCTATTGGTGAGTCGGGCATCCTCCCCTGGACTCCCGAGCAGACCGGCCGCGTAGGCAACGGTATGGTGTACAACCTTATCGCCCGCTTCGGCCTCCTCGGCGGCAGCCACAACGTTGGCGGCCGTGGTGAAGAATACTTCCGCATCGCTGCTAACGCTGCAAAGAAAGTTATGGACAACCACAAGCTTGCCACCAAGTTTGAAGACCTCTTCACACACGCTGGCCAGGCTCTCGCCACAACTCGCAGCGAAATCCTCTGGGAGTACACCTACTGCCTCGGATCAGTAAACCACACCCACAAGATGCGCTACGGCCACACCAGCCGTACCGCCGGTGGATCGTCGGTACGCTTCCCCTCCAACATGCTCGCCGTTGTATTCGAATGCACCGACGGCCTCCGCATCGACGAATCGCCCCTCTTCGACCCCAAGAAACCGTCGCAGAACCGCGACCCGCGTTTCGCCCACACCATCCTCATGCACGGCGACCAGTTCTGGTACAACAATGGTGAAAAGGCTATCGAAGTGGACGTTTACGGCAAGACTTCGAACCAGTACCCCAACCCCCGTCAGAAGGGTAAATGGTACAAGTACAATAACCTCGACGTGACCGGTACCGCCTACTCTTGTGCCCGCGACGGTGTAGGCCTCCTCTGGATGAAGTACAACGAAGACCAGACCGAGAGCTTCTCCGACTCGACACTCGACCTCATCATCATGCGTGCTGCCGAAGCATACCTCACCTATGCCGAAGCCAAGATCGAGCTCGGCGAACTCGACAAGTCGGTTACCGACGCTATCAACGCCGTTCGTCGCCGCGCGGGCCAGATCGACTTCGACAAGGCAGTGCCCGCACGTATCGGCAACCAGGATCTCATGCGTCAGATCGTACGCCGCGAACGTAAGGTAGAGCTCTGCATGGAAGGCGTGCTCCTCACCGACTTCCGCCGCTGGAAAATCGGCGACATCCTCAACGAAGAGCCCGTATACAGCCAGCCTATTGCTGATATCAAATACACAGGTCTCACCAAGGCCGATATGCCCACCTTCAAGAAGACCGAGCGTCACGACCTCAACGACGTGCCCAACTATGCCGCTGCAGGCGTAGCCGAGAAGTACACCGCCCGCGACGTGAACCGCTTCTGGGAAGAGCGCTTCCTCTGGTGGCCTATCCCGCGTGCCGACCTCGACCGCAACCCCAACCTTACAAATCCCGAAGGATATTGATTGACAGAAACTCGGGGCAACTCACCGTTGCCCCGGGGCTCCATATTTCACTCTTACCCCTATCACTCAACCGATGCGCAAATCGCTCACAGTCATAGCCCTCGCTGCCGCCGTAGCAGCCTCCGCCGCAACCCGCATTGTCGACGGTGACGCTACCATAGGCCTCGACAACGGCATCACTTCTGTAACGTTCGGAACCGGAAAAAGCTTCGACATCCTTTCGATGAAGCACAACGGCTCCCGCGAGCTCGTCACTCCGGGCAACAACCTCAACCCCTGGACTATCACCTATCTCGGTGCTCAGGGCGAGACTCCCGAGGTGAACCCCGCATGCACCGTCTACCGTGGCGCCACGGCTTCGCGCACCGATTCTTCGGCAGTAGTGCGTTTCACATGGGACACCCGCCTCGTCTACGACGGCGGCACATATCCCGTGGAAATGACTGTAGCCCTTCCCGACAATTCTCCCCTGCTTGAGTGGAATATATCAGCAGCTCTCCCCGAAGGCTGGAAAGTGACCGACATCAAATTCCCCACAGTGGCAGTCACTTCTCCCGACGCTCCCGCCAAAGTCATCACCCCCGCGGGCTGGGGCAATGAGTACAAGCTCCGCCCCGACACTATCTACGAGGCAAACTATCCCTCGTGGTCGGCATCCATGCAGATGATGATGCTCGATGAGCCCGGAGGCGCCTACTTCTACTCGCCCCGCGACTACGCCGCCTGCGGCAAGCTCATGACCCTCGGCGAGCGACTCGGCCAGAGTGAATTCTCGACCAATACCGTCGTTTCCGAAGCCTGGAACGCCGACGGCCGCTTCACCCTCCCCTGGACTACCGTCACCTCCTTCCACCCCGAAGGCTGGGCAGGTGCGGCAAAAGCATGGTACCGCCCCTTCGCCTACTCCACTACATGGGGTAAGCAGAAGCTTGTGGACCGTACCGACATCCCTCAGTGGCTGAAGGACAAAGACCTCTGGCTCCGTGCCAAGTACACCGGCGATACCACGGTGATAGCCGTCAATCAGGCGCTCGACTTCTACGGTGACTCTCTCGCGATACACTGGTATTTCTGGCATAATCACGCCTACGACAGCCACTATCCCGATTATCTCCCCGCTAAACCCGAATTCAGCCCCATAGTGCAGCAGGTGCGCAAGCGCGGTGCAAAAGTGATGCCCTATATCAACGGCCGCCTCTGGGATCCCGGAGCCGACAGCTATAAGGCCCGCAAAGGCTACGAAGCTTCGTGCCGCCGCCCCGACGGTGCCCTCTACACCGAGATCTATCCCACTTCGATAGTTCCCAACACCGTGACATGCCCCTCGTCGCCTATCTGGCACGACATGCTCATCGAGCTCGCCGACTCTATCCAGCTCGGCATAGGTACCGACGGCATCTACATCGACCAGATCGCAGCAGCAGCACCTTATCCCTGCTACGCCCACAACCACCCTCACCCCGCAGGAGGCGGTGAGTTCTGGTACCAGTCCTACAAAGGCATCATCGACGACATGCGGGCCAACCACCTCCCCGACGGAAACATCATCTTCTCCGAGGAAAACGCCGAATGCTACATCCCCGTGTTCGACATCCTCCTCACCGTCAACACCCCCCACAATCCCTCCTGCAAGATCGTTCCTCTCTACCCCCTCATTTACTCCGACCGCGTTCTCACCACCGCCTTCACCTATAGCCCCTACTTCGACGTCACCCTCGGCGACTTCCGCTATCAGAACATGCAGGCGCTTCTCTACGGTGCTCAGCTCGGTTGGGTGGACCCGCGCCTTCTTTTCAAGGACGACGCTACAAAATATGAGGCTCAATACCTCAAAAACCTCGCTGACTTCCGCAAGGACCAGCACGACGTCTTCGTCGGCGGCCAGTACGTCGAGGAGATAATCCCCGGCGGCGACAATCCCTATGTCAACGTCAACGTCTTCGGCTGGGACTACATGGTCAAGGGCGCAAAATGGCTTTCGGCCGACGGCAAGCCCGTGATGTACATCGTGAACAGCGACTCCAAACCCCACACCGTCACTCTTCCCGACGGTAAGAAAGTGAAAATGCAGCCTATATCTGCCAAACGATTCGATCTATGAAGCAACTCATCATATCTCTCGCTGCAGCTGCAGCCCTCTCCACCCTCCCTGTGGCAGCCGAAAACTGGACTCTCGGCTCCACCACCTATTCTGTCGATACTCTTCAGCACTATAAGGCGGGTCCCGGCACATGGATCACCGTCCTTCAGCTCAAGAGCAGCGCACGTAATCAGAAAGTATTCATCTCCGCCACCGACCTCAAGGCCGACGGCGTCGAAATCCGCACTATCAACGGTAGCGACAACCTCAAAGGCAACGTCACTATCCCCCAGATGGTCAAGAACCACGCTTCCGACGGCTACACCTACGTCGCCGGTGTCAACTCCGACCTTTTCTCAGCCACCGGTCCTATCGGCACAACCGTTGTAAACGGCGAAATCTATAAAACAGCAAAATACTCCACGGCATGGCGCGCCGTCGGTCAGGATCCCGAGTCGAAGCAGCTCGTCTTCGGCAATCCTTCCGTAAACTTCGGTGCCAAACTCAACGGTAAGACCGAATACGCCCCCTCCCTCGTGAACGTTCCCCGCGCTGAGGGCGAATGCATCATCTACACCCGCCGCTGGGGTACCGCTACAGGCACCACCAAAGGCGAAGCAGGCATCGAGATAGCACTCCGCCCCGCCGACGGCATCCTCTATTCCGACCGTCCCACCGTTTGCACCGTAGAGTCCGCTCCCGTAAAGAACGGCGGCAACATGTCCATTCCTCAGGGTTGCATAGTGCTCTCGAGCAACGTAGCTAAGCACATCAAGGATCTCGGCCTCCTCAAGGCCGGCGACACCTACACCATCACACCCTCCACCTGGAGCTTTGCCGGTAACGCCTATGGCCTCAACACCAGTATCAAGGGCCCGCAGGTGATCAACGGCGGCAACCCCGTGCTCTACGAGAACGGCGTCGAGCTCACTTCCTCGCAGCAGTATATGCCTAACTACGACTCCCGCCGTCCCCGTACAGGCCTCGGCACCGACGATTCACGCACCATGATGCGCATGGTGGTGGTCGACGGCGACAATACCAACAAAGGCGTATCGGCCGGTTGCACCGCCAAAGAATTTGCCGACCTCATGAAGGCTACCGGCTGCACCAACGCTATCAACTTCGACGGCGGCGGCTCATCAATCCTCTACACCCACGCCTTCGGCATGCTCAACAAGCCCAGTGCAGGCACAGGCGCAGGCCGCGCTGTCACCACCGGCTGGTTCGTGGCCACAAAGACGTCTTCAAGCCCCGAGCTCGCTTCTGTAGAGTTCGCTCACCCCAACCAGACTCTCAAGAAAGGCGATAAGTTCACCCCGACGATCTACGGCTACAATAATGCCGGTCTCCTCATCAATAAGAATGTGACCAACTTCACCCTCATCGCTCCCGAAGGCCTCGGCACCGTCAGCGCCGACGGCAAGACCCTCACCGTTACCGGCGACGGCACTTACCGCCTCGAAGCTAAGGTTGCAGGCATGAAGTGCTACATCGCTGTCCGCGCGGGCAACTACACCGCCAACTCAGGCGTCGATGCTCCCGAAGTCGCCGCTCCCGAAGCCCCGGTTGAATTCTACACCCTTCAGGGCGTCCGCGTCGAAAACCCCGAAAGCGGCATTTACATCCGCCGCCAAGGCTCCAAAGTCTCGAAAATTATCCTTTAACACAAATATTAACCTTAAAAACAATTGGAGATGAAAAAACTCTTACTCCTTTCGCTCGCCATTGCAGGCGCAGCAAGCATCGCTTCCGCTCAGGACGAATACAAGTGGGGCGGTGTTCAGAACTTCAAACCCGGTGAGGGCTACAACCTCACACTCGAGTGGGCTTGCCTTGATTATGTAGGCGCAGGCGATAAGTGCCGTCAGGGTACCGGTGCTAACGATAAATTCTACCTTAGCGAATTCGGTACAAAGAACGTACACGTATATGGACCCAAAGGCTTCGAGCAGACCCTCACAATGCCCGACTACTGCTGGGTAACTAATACTGGCGACGATGCGGGCCATATCCTCATCCGTACATGCGAACTCGTATGGCCTGCTCATGCAGTACCCATGTACCCCGGCTGCTATTATGCAACTGACGGTCACAAGATGCAGATCATCAACAGTGAAAACGATCAAATCATTGGCGTAGTTCCTATGCCTGACGGTTACGACGGCCGCTTCGATGCTATCGGTCACATTCGTGGCAATGTTGCTGAAGACTACTGGGAACTTACTGCTGTAGGCGACGGCAACCAGTTCCAGGGATATGACTGGATGTACGATGCTCTTGAGTATCAGGGCTTCGAAGGTTTCGTCGTAAAAGTTCAGCCTCCTTTTGCTAATACTGGTGCTGGTGCTTGCAAAACTACAGGTACTTGCCAGCTCATCAACCCTGCTGAAGACGGCACTCCTCTCATGGCTATGTACCCCAACCCTGTTTACAACATCACCGGTTCAAGCCTCTCTATCGACCGTGGTCCTGCCGACGGCGAGAAAGAAAAGGTTACTCTCGGCAACGGTATCATGCTTTACCAGTACAGCTGGGTAGGTGACGAAGAAGATGGCGCCGATATGTGGAACTTTGCCGGTAAGTACTTCGTTACTCCTCAGCACGCCTCCAACAACGGCTTCGTAGTATTCGAACTCGGTGGTAAAGAATACATCGTCTACACTTCCGGTGAATCCGGAGGTGCTATTGCAGCTGATGCTCTCGCTATCTCTGAGGTTCGCTACACCGACACTCCCGAAAGCGACGACGAAATGGATAAGGGCGCACTTGTTTACCGTCTCTTCCCCTCGATCCCCGAAGGTGGTGCTGGCTTCAACTATAAGGCTTCTTCTTTCTATACAAACATCAACATCGAGCGTATCGCCGACGACGAAAACAGCATCTACATCTACGTTTACACTGGTCAGGCACCCATGCTCAAGCTCAAATTCACTGCACCCACTATCGAAGGTGGTGTTGAAGGTGTAACCGTAGCTGACGCAGAAGGTGAAGCAGAATTCTTCAACCTCCAGGGTATCCGCGTTGCCAACCCCGAAAACGGCGTATACATCATGCGTCAGGGCAACAAGACCTCTAAGATTATCCGCTAATCCAATCACATAAAATGTAGGGACGTGCCGCCGCTGGCACTTCATGGCCAAAGCCACGTCCCTGCATTTTTTCCGCGTTTATAATCATCAGTTATCATAATTCTTTAAAACACATGAAAAAACTATTTGCATTAGGACTCGCCGCTGCCTCTGTGCTCGGAGCTTCTGCTGCTGTTGGCACCACTGCCGCACAGAAGGGCTTCAAGCTGGAGAGCATCTACGCTGTGGAGAATATCTCCACAACGGCATCCGGCCGCTCAGGTGTCGGTATCAATGATAAGTTCTATGTCACAAACGTTTACGATGCAGTTAAAGTCTACGACAAAGACGGCAACCTCATCAAGACAATCGAACCTACCGCTGGATATCACATCTGGACAAGCTCTAATCTCGATGCTGCCGGTCATCTTCTCGTTCAGCTCGACAATTCAACATCTGAAACTTTCACCGGCAGCTGCTCCCCTAACGGCGGACACGGTTTTATGGTGATCGACACCGAGACCGACGAAGTTGTCAAAGACTTCCTCCCCATGACCTTCGGCTGGGCACAGCGCTTCGATGCTATGGCTCCCGTTGACCAGAACATCCTCACCGACTACAACACCCGCATCTTATCTCCCCTCAATGCAGGTGCTTCTTCCTACCAGTTCAGCTACAACGCTATGGATAAAGCTACTGGCGATATCCCCGAAATCGGCTACTGGAAGACTGCCCCATTTCCTACAAATGCAAATCTCGACGAATTCTGCCAAGGTGCTACAGCCCAGACCACAACCGGCTATGCTCTTCAGTTCCCCGGTGCTGACGGCAAGCCTGAGGCAGCTATCCTCTGCAACCCCTACTTCAGTGGTTCTGGTCAGCGCGGTACTTTCTCCGCTGAAGATATGTTCGGCAATGCTATCCGCCGCTACACCGGCAACTGGACAGCAACCGCCGACTACATCTTCACTCCTATGCACGCCGGTATCACCGGTTATAACATCTTCACCCTCGCCGATACTCAGTATATCATCTATCCCCTTATCGGCAAGGATGCAGAAGGCAAGTTCACCAACCCCGCCGGTGCATTCGGTATCGCAGAGCTCACCTATGTGCAGAGCCCCAAGACCGATATGACAATGGAAGGCGAGACTCTTGTTGACGGTCTTCCTGCAGGTGTTCTCAAGGCTATCGCCAACCCCGCTCTCAGCGAGGCCGGCGCACCCCTCTACACCGCTGCAACTTCTTGCGCTCCCTCTTATAACATCGAGCCTATCGAAGGCGACGCAAACTCGGTTTACATCTACGTATTCTACTCGGGTGCTCCCGCTGTCAAATACAAATTCTCTGTAAACGTTGCCGACGAACCCGTCCTCGAAGCTAAAGAGACTACTATCGAAGCTACTCAGCTCGATGTCAAAGCTCCGAAGACTATCAACGGTTACACAATTACAACCAAGAAGGGTGAAGGTAACAATGATCCTTTCCAAAATACAAGTGAAGTACGTCTCTATGCCAAGAATACTCTCACAATTTCCGGCAAGAACATCACTTCTATCAAAATCAACCTGTCTTCTACCAACACACAATATACTACAGTAACAGCTTCTACAGGCGAAGTTGCAGAGCAGGCTGCCGGTGATACCGAAGTAATTTGGACAGGTGATGCCGAAACAGTTACTTTCACTGTTGGTGAGAAAGCGACACTAAGTTCATCCCCCACAAAGGCCGGTCAGATCCGCTTCACCAGCATCGTAATTACCGGTATCGGTGACGGTGAAGGTGGTGACGAGCCCGAACCCGTTGATCCCACCCTTCCCGAAGGCACTGGCGAAGGTACAGTTGCAAGCCCCTACGACGTAGCTAAGGTTCTCTACATGATTGCCAAGGGCACCAACGACGAAAACGCAGAAGTTTACGTTAAGGGCGAAATCACCTCTATCACAGAGGTAAGCCTCCAGTACGGCAACGCAACCTACACTATTTCCGACAAGGGCGCTGACAACAGCCTCATCATCTTCCGCGGCAAAGATCTCGGTAACAAGGACTTCACTTCAGAAGACGCAATCATGGTTGGTGACGAAGTTGTTGTTTACGGTAAGGCTATCAACTACGGCGGTAATAAACCCCAGTTGACAACCGGCAACTACCTCTACAGCATCAACGGCAAGACCTACGAAGGTGGCGAAGAACCCGAACCCATCGATCCTCCCACACCCACTGAAGACTTCTCCGACTGCACCGGTACAGAACCCGCTACTATCGCAGCTTCCGAGCTCACTGTTCCCGGTATCACCAAGTTCACTGCAGAAGGTGAATCTGGCTATGGCTTCGATATCAAAAAGGCTGACGGCATAACCGTTCCCGCTATTAATGCAAAGACCGCTACTCTCCGTCTCTATGCCGACAACACTATTGCAATCTACGGCGGTAAACTCACCACAATCAAGTTTACCCTCAACACCAGCACAGGTGCTGCCCGCTACACCACTCTTGCCGCTTCTACCGGTACAGTAACTGAGCAGACTTCCGGCGACACTGAGATTATTTGGACAGGCGATGCTACAGAAGTAACATTCACCGTAGGTCATGACGCTACACTTGGTACTGAAGGCGCTTCCAAGCCCGGTCAGATTCACATCACCGAAATCGCTATCAACGAAGCTTCCGAGCCCGATCCTAACGAACCCTCTGTAACAGCTAAACTTGGTAACATTATCACTCAGGACGGCTACACCCTCCAGGCTCTCTGGACTGCCGACAACATCTCCGTTGCAGATAATACAAACCGTTCAGGCGTTGGTGTTAACGATAAGTTCTACGTTAACTACTATGGCGAAGGCGTTCGCGTGTACAGCAATACCGGCGAGCTCCTCAAGACTATCCCTGCTACCGAAGGCTACCACTGCTGGGTAAGCTGTAACGCCGACCAGGCAGGTCACGTGCTCGTTCAGCTCGACAAGAAGGCATTCGACGGCACTTGCTCAGCTAACGGCGACCATGGCTTCATGGTTATCGACAGCGAGACCGACGAAGTGATCGTTCCCTTCCTCCCCATGAAGATCGGTGCTACCGGCCGCTTCGACGCTATGGCTCCTGTTCAGGGCAACATCCTCGAAACTGAGAAGGTTGGTATCTGGTGCCCCATTACTAACCAGAACTACACCTACCGTGTGCTCTACAACCAGCCCGGTGTTCAGGCTCCCGCATTCTGGCAGGCTCCCTTCAAGACTATGTCTGATGGTGTGGTAGCTACTGCTGATGTTCCCTCACTCTTCCCCGCTGGTGCTGCCAAGCAGACCTCTACGGGTTATGTAATGCAGTATGTATTCGGCAACGACGAAAACTTCTCAGTAGCTGAATATTCCAATCCTGTTTACAACATCACTTACTCAGCAGAGGGTATGTTCGGTAACGGCATCCGTAAGTATCAGTCGAACTATCAGCCTACAGCCGACTGGTTCTACACTCCCCAGCACTCGGGTCTCTCCGGCTTCAACTTCTTCAAGATCGGTGATAAGGACTATATCATCTATCCTGCCGGTAAGCTCAACGAAGCTGGCGACGCATTTGCTATCGCAGAAGTTACATACGTCGACAGCCCCGCTACCGACATGAACAAGCTTGGTGAAACAAGCGTTGAAGGTCCGCTCGTAGCTCGCGTTTACGCAGCCCTTAATGAAGCAGGTACTCTGCCTATTTATAAAGGTAACACTTCTACCCTCAACTCTTACAACATCGAGCCCGTTCCCGGTGATGAAAAGTCTGTTTACATCTACCTCTACGCCAACGGCGCTCCCGGCGTGAAGTACAAATTCACCGTTGCAGGCCAGACCTCTGCTGTAGAAGGCATCGAAGCTGCCGACGAAGCTGCTGAAGTAGAATACTACAACCTCCAGGGTATCCGCGTGGCTAACCCCGGTCACGGTTTCTACATCAAGCGTCAGGGCAACAAGACCACTAAGGTCATCCTCTGATTTCCCCCGAATTCCTAACGACGATGCCGACCCTAAAGTCGGCATCGTTTTAACACCAAAATCACCCCGGGCCGCGCGCCCACGGGAGCGCCGTCCGGGGTACTTCTACACTTTTCTCTCCCGGTTTCCTGATACCAATCTGTCAAACAACAATATGAAAAAATTATTACTCATTGCTCTTATTTGTGGAGCAGCCGTGCCTGCGAATGCAAATGTGGGCAGTACGGCCTCTATTAAGCCAGGCTATAAACTAACCAATGTTTGGTCAAACACATCTCTTGTAGGCCAGAACGCCCTCAGCTATCGCTCTGGCGTTGGTGCAAATGATAAGTTCTTTGTAGTAGAACACGCTGCACGCACCGTGCATATTTACGACAGCAAGACACAGGTAGGTACGATTGCAATTACTGATATCAAGACCATGTGGCCTACCGCAACGGCCGATAAGGCAGGAAATATCATTGTACGCCTCGATAAAGTAAAAGAATTCCCCTATACCACCAACGGTGATCCCGGTTTTATGGTGATCGATTCGAAGACCAACGCTATCGAGAATCCTTTCATCCCCATGACTCAGTCTTTCGGCTATCGTGCCGATGCTCTCGGTCACATCGACGGCAATATCCTTACCGGCGAAGATGTTCACGCATACATCGTTGCCGCAAGTAATGGTGGCCACAAATCTATCGATGGCTTCTGCTACAGTGAAGGTGAGTTCGTAAAAGAACTAGAATTTCCAATCTATTTCAGTCCTGAGTTCCCCACGGGTGCACAGGCTGTCAGCACTACAGGCGTCGCCCAAGGCTATGACAACAACGCTCACGTGGCCGCACTTCCCAATAACACCAGCAATATTACTGCTTCGAGCAAGGGATATGGCAACTGCATCCTACGCTATGACTGGGACGGCACTAACTATGTTTCCAGCAATCAATATTTCATCACACCCCAGCACGCTTCTATGGGTGGTTTCCTCGTGTTCGACATTCAGGGCAACAAATATATAATTTATCCTGCCGGTCAGTCGGGCGATCTTATCGCAGGCGATGCCATTGCTATTTCCGAGGTTGCA
Source organism: uncultured Bacteroides sp. (assembly GCA_964472555.1). Lineage (GTDB taxonomy): Bacteria > Bacteroidota > Bacteroidia > Bacteroidales > Muribaculaceae > CAG-873. Next base: position 16,289 of record CAYYQS010000005.1, on the reverse strand, counting down.
TTCACCGACTCACCTGTTTCACACGATTCTGATACAGACGTACTCCTTGCCCGCGCTTATGCAGCAACAAATTCGAGCGGTGGTATCATGTACTATGGTAACGTGTCAACCGTAGCCGGTTACAACGTAGAATATATCCCCGAAGAACCCAACTCGGTATATCTCTATTCCTACGCTGCCGGAACTCCCATGAACAAGTGGAAATTCACAGTTCCCGACAATGGTGTTCCCACAGGCGTAGAATCGCTCGAGGTTGATGCTGACGCTCCCGTTGAGTATTACAATCTCCAGGGCGTACGTGTGGCTAACCCCGACAAGGGCATCTACATCAAGCGTCAGGGCGCTAAAGCAACAAAAGTAGTTTTCTGAGATCTAACCCCCTCTAAGCATTCCTAATGGCACTCAATCGCATAGCGGCAGCAATTATCGCAGGCCTGGCAGTACTCTCGGCCTCGGCATTTACCGACAAAGACGTAGCCCGTGTTCTCCCCAAGCTCACACTTGAGCAGAAAGCACGCCTGGTGGTAGGCTGCGGTCCCGATACCGTAGCCCCGAGCCACTACACTCCCGGCTCAGCAGGCTGGACGTATGCGATAGCCGAATATGGAATCCCCGCTCTAAATCTTGCCGACGGACCCGTAGGGCCCCGGCTCAACCCTATGCCGTGGATCGAAACCACCACGGTGTACGACGACAACGGTCTGCCTACCGACGTAGTCACGGGCTCGGAGTCGTCAGATAGCACGCAGGCGCAGTGGTGCACGGCATTCCCGTCCACCACCGCCCTTGCGGCTTCTTTCGATACCGCCGCGGCACGTGCCCAGGGCGAGACCATGGGAGCAGAGTGCGCCGCCTACGGTGTGGACGTGCTCCTCAGTCCCGGTATCAACATTATCCGCAATCCTCTCTGCGGGCGCAACTTCGAGTATTTCTCCGAAGACCCCGTGCTTGTCGGCGCTCTCGCCACAGAGCTCGTCAAAGGCGTGCAGAGCCAAGGCGTAGGCACAAGCCTTAAGCACTTTGTGGCAAACAACCAGCAGACCGGTAAAAAATTTAACGACGCCAGAATCAGCCGTCGCGCACTGCGTGAGATCTACCTCCGCGCCTTCGAGAAGGTAGTGCGCGAAGCCAAGCCCTGGACGCTGATGACGTCGTACAACAAAATCGCAGGGCAATACACTCAGACAAATCAGGAACTCCTCCTCTCACTCCTCCGCGACGAATGGGACTACGACGGACTCGTGCTCACCGACTGGACCGTCTACCGACCCACCGACAGCCTCATCATGGCCCGCACGGGGCTCATCATGCCGGGCCGCGAAGAGCTCGTGCAGGAAGTGATAGAAGCTGTGCGCTCGGGCCGAATCACCGAGGAACAGCTCGACCGCAGCGTGGCCGACGTGCTCCGTCTGGTGGCACGCTCACATTCGGGCCGCGGCTGGACGCGCTCCAACCCCGACCTCGCCGCGGGAGCCGCACTCTCGCGCCGCATGGGTGCCGAGGCAATGGTGCTCCTCAAAAACAACGATTCCACTCTTCCCCTCGCTCCCGGAGCAAGCATAGCCGTGTTCGGCACCGGAGCGTACACATCCATAGCAGGCGGCACAGGCTCGTCGAACGTCAACAAGCGCTATATCGTAGACATCGACCGTGGCCTCGAAGAGGCAGGCTTCAAGGTCGACAACGAAGTGCAGACCCTCTACCGCGACTACAACGCCAATCAGGCCGCCCTCACCGACAGCCACCCCGGCTGCCCCGAATGGCAGAAAGTGTCATATCACCGTCCTGTCATTGCCGAAATGGATCTCTCCCGCGGTAGCAATCTTATCGCCCGTGCCGCTGCACGCACCGAAGCCGCCGTGGTGGTGATCGCACGCAAGAGTGGCGAGACGGCCGACCGCGTGGTAAAAGACGACTTCGAGCTCACTGCCGACGAGCAGACCATGCTCCGACTCGTATGCGAGGCATATCATGCCAAAGGCAAGCCCGTGGTGGCCGTGCTCAACGTGTGCGGCAATATGGAGACGGCCTCGTGGCGCGACCTCCCCGACGCTATCGTCATGGCCTGGTACCCCGGTCAGGAATGCGGCCACGCCGTGGCCGATGTGCTCTCGGGCGCCGTCGATCCTTCGGGACGCCTCCCCTTCACCATGCCCCTGAGCTACTACGACCTCCCCTCAGCCCAGAACTATCCCTTCCTCGGGCAGACCGAAGGCCGCAATTTCGACTACACCAACTATGCCGAGGACATCTGGGTAGGGTACCGCTACTTCGACGCTTCAGGGCGCCCCGTGGCCTATCCCTTCGGCTACGGCCTGAGCTACACCGAGTTCTCCTATGATACTCCCCGCGTAAGCCGCCACGGCGATAAGACCACCGTAACGGTCTCCGTGACCAACACCGGCTCCGTCGCCGGCCGCGAAGTGGTGCAGCTCTACATCTCGGCTCCCGACGGCAAGCTTGCCAAGGCTCCCGCTGAGCTCAAGGGCTTCGCCAAGACGCGCCGCCTCGCTCCCGGCGAGAGTGAGACAGTGAGCATCACCGTTCATGACGCCGACCTCGCTTCCTTCGACGAAGAACGCTCGGCATGGATCACCGACAAAGGCACCTACACCGCCCGCCTCGGCCACCATATCGGCAACTACATAGCTTCCGTGCCCTTCACAGTGAAGAAAGAGACAGTGCGCCCCGTGGCCGATATCCTCGCTCCCGTAGTGCCGGTAAAAACCATTACTCCGGCGCCCGACCCTCTGCAGGATCTCGACTGGCGCCAGGGCACCGACTTCTCTATCATCGGCCGCGTCTACCCCGACTCACTGCCTATCTACAGCCGTGTGCCTGAGTTCCGCAAATCCGCAACACGCGAGGAGCTCTACAAACTCGGCCAGCACACCTCCGGCATGGCAATCCGATTCCGCAGCGACTCACCCAAGCTCGCACTGCGCTGGGAAAGCCGCTACCGCAACGACATGACCCACATGGCATCGCTCGGCACCCGCGGCGCCGACCTCTACTACCTGGCCCCCGACAGCACCTGGCGCTTCGTGGCTCCCGCCCGTCCTATGGGCGATCCTACCACATGGCTCATGATCGACAACATGAAGCCCGAAATGCGCGAGTACATGATTCACCTCCCGCTTTACGACGGCCTCAAGAGTCTTGAAATCGGCTTCGCTCCCGGCTCGACTGCCGAAAAGGGCGCCTACGACTTCCCCCGCAGCGACGCAAAGCCCATTGTGATCTACGGCTCTTCGATCCAGCACGGCGCAACGGCCTCGCGCCCCGGCATGGCACCGAGCAACGTTATCCGCCGTGAGCTCGGCACCGACGTGATCAACCTCGGATTCAGCGCCAACGCTCACCTCGACTACGAGATAGCCGAAATGATGGCCGATGTCGATGCCGCTGTCTACGTGCTCGACTTCGTACCCAACGCGCTGGTGTGGGAAATTAATGAAAAAACTGAAAAATTCGTTAAGATTCTCCGCGACCGCCGTCCCGACGTTCCCCTTGTGTTCATCGAAGACCCCTATTTCACCACCACTCAGCTCGATGTGGCTTACAAAGCCGCGATTGACGCTAAAAATGAGGCGATTAAGGCCACTTATGACCGCCTCGTTGCCGAAGGACTCGACAACACTTACTATATCACGACCGACCTTATCACCACTCCCGACGGCGAATGGTCGTCGGATTCGATACACTACACCGACCTCGGATACCGCCGCTATTGTGAAGCTCTGTTGGCAGTGCTTCGCGGTATTCTCAAATAATTTTGCTAACTTTGCATAAATACCCGATTACGCTATAAAATGAAAAAACAACTACTGACACTACTCCTCGCCGCAGTAGCCATCGCTTCCGACGCCGCTTCTGTGGTAAATAAATTCAGAACAGACACCGAAGTCTGCGACCCCGTACTCATCTACACCGGCGGCCTCTCAAAGCGTGCCGACTGGACTCAGGCGAAAAACATCCGTCCGTATCTTACACATGGCTATGCCGACGGCACCCGCGACTGGTTCTACGATTCCTTTATCTACAACGAAACTAACTGGACTGACAAAGTCACCAAGGAAACCCGTGTGCTCATCAATGCCAAAGGCGGCCAGCTCCCCGCTACGAAGGCTGACTGGGATGCATATCTCCAGCACGTGCTCGGCCCCAAAGGCGACCTCGCCACTCTCGACGCACAGATCGACTACTGGAAGCAGAGCCTCGGCGAGCCCCGCATGCGTCACAAAGTGATCATCGGCATGCCCTACCCCTGTAAGGACGGCCGCGGCACTCCCAATGACTGCTCATGGAAGAAATTCAACTTCGGCACCATCGACGGAGTCGACATGGACTTTTCCTCGCGCGATCACCGTCTGAAAGCTTCGTATTACGCCGTTGACGAAATAATCCGTCTCTTCGAAGAAGGTAACTTCAAAAACTTCGATCTCGCCGGTATCTACTGTGCCGAGGAGACACTCTATTCCGTTCAGGACTTCATCAAGGGCGTCAACGACTACATCCACGAGAAAGGTCTCCGCACCTACTGGATTCCCTTCTGGAGCGGCAACGACCAGTATGCTCTCGAGTGGAAGGCCTACGGTTTCGACATCGCTTACCGCCAGCCAAACTACTTCTTTTACACCGTACCGGCAATTCCCAAATATCGTCTGACCGAGTGCATCGATCAGTGCAAGATGTACGGCCTCGGTCTTGAGCTCGAATTCGAGACCACCAGCCCCAGCAATGCCCTGCACGAGATTTCTCCCGAATATCACCAGCGTCTGATCGACTACATCGACTACTTCGAGAAGAAAGGCGTATGGGCCGAATCGGGCGTAGCTCACTACGGAGGCTCGAAAGGATATATCGAACTCGCTTCGAGTGCCGACCCTGTGAACCAGGCTACTATGGACCGCCTCGCCGACATCGTGCGCGAGCGTCAGAAGAGAATGGTGGCAGGCATCGAATCGGCTGAGGTAGCCAAGGAATCGCCCTTCGCATATCCCGGCCACGGCGAGATCTTCATCTCCAACGCCCCCGACGCCACAATCTACTCCCTCGCCGGTGTAGCCCTCCACCACGGCGAAGGTTCGTGGTCATGCCCCGCCGGTATCTACATCGTATCCGACGGTCACGGTCGCACCTGCAAAGTAGTTGTGCGCTGATCTTACCTCCCATTCATTCATCACCAACTGTCATCTATGAGACTCCGCAATTATCTTACAGCTATCGCTCTCACTCTATGCACCCTCGGAGCATCGGCATACACCGAGTTCAATAAGTTCGGTACCGATGTGATTTCCGACCTTGCACTCATCTACGCCGGGGCCGACCGCCGTCCCGAGTGGACCGTAGAAGAGGTAATGCCGTACGTGGTACACACCTATTCCGACGGCCACAAAGACTGGTTCTTCGACGGATTCCTTATCCTCGAATTCACTTCTGGTTCGTCAGGCAAAGGATTCCAGAACGGTGTAGGCACCGACTACGCCACCAAGGAAGACTGGGAATGGCTCCTCGACAAGCACATATCGGCACTGCGGAGCCTCGACACCGCTATCTCTATCGGCAAAGCCGAACTCGGCGAGCCACGCTTGCGCCACAAGGCGGTCCTCGGCATGCCCGCGCCTATCAAGGCTCAGGGAACAGGCTGGGGGCAGCTGAACGGCCGCACCCTCGACTTCGCAAACGAGGACGACCGCTTTGAGGCTTCAAAGTGGTACGTCACCGAAGCCGCCAAGCGCTTCAATGAAGCACAGCTCGAGAACATCGACCTCTCAGGCCTCTACTGGGTGGAAGAAGGACTCTACACCAACGGCTCTATCGTGCCCCGCGTCAACGACTGGATCTACCGCAACTGTCTCCGGTCGTACTGGATTCCCTACTATGCCAACAATGAGCAGTTCAAGCTCAACTGGCACGATATCTACAACTTCGATATCGCATACCTTCAGCCCAACTACTTCTTCCGCCGCGACATCCCCATGCAGCAGCTTTACGACGCCGTCGACGAAGCCAAGCGCTACGGCATGGGAGTGGAAATGGAATTCGAGACCCAGGGCACAAGCCGACTGCAGCACGACGACCCCGACAGCTACTTCACCCGCCTCGAAGACTACATCAACGTGTTTGAAGAGAAAGGCGTATACGACGAATCGGCCGTAGCATGGTACTCGGGCACAAAGGGATATCTCGACCTCGCACGCAGCTCCGATGAGCACAATCACGCTATCGCCGACCGCATGGCCGATATCGTGGCACGCCGTCAGAAAGCTAAAGCCGACTCGCTCGAATTCCCCGTCAACGGCATCCGCGACCTCGGGCTCATCTGGCAAGGCGCAGACTACCGCATCGACTGGACTGAAGACGACTTCCGCCCCTACGTGGCACACACCTATGCCGACGGTACTTCCGACTGGCTCTTCGACGGGTTCCTTTTCCTCGACGGCCAGCGCAACCGCGACATCAAGTTTATCCCCTGGGCAGGTTTTGAAGGTGCCACCAAAGAAGACTGGCAGTGGTATCTCGACCGCCTCTTCGAGCCCGGAAAGAGCCTCGATGCCCTCGACAAGACTATCGGCAAGCTCAAAAAAGAAATCGGCGACCCCGGTTTCCGTCACAAGATCGTCCTCACCCTCCTCGTTCCCGTATGCGGCAACAAGCACTGGGGTGAGATCGACGGACGCGCCCTCGACTTCGACAACGACGACGACCGCGTAGCTGCAGCACAATGGTATCTCGACCAGATGCTCGCCCGCTTCGACGAGGCCGGATACGAAAACTTCGATCTCCAGGGCATCTACTGGCTCGACGAAGACCTCATCCACACCAAAGATTTTCCCAAGCTCATCGCTCCTTACATCCACTCCAAAGGCCTCGAATTCTCGTGGATTCCCTACTTCAAGGGCCGCGGCTACGAGCGCTGGCGTGAAATGGGATTCGACATTGCCTACATGCAGCCCGGACATTTCTTCGAGTGGACAAAGCCCGAGAAGCGTCTCGACGAGTGCTGCGACCTCTCGCTCCTCTACGGCATGGGCCTTGAGTTCGAGTGCGACTCCGATGCGCTCTCACAGAACCCCGGCTCGAAATACGCCCGCATGCAGAGCTACATCGACGCCTTCAAGCGTCATGGCGTATGGGATAAATCTCCCGTGGCATGGTACACAGGCAGCAAAGCGTTCATCGACATGTACCGCAATCCTACACCCGAAAATCAGGCGATGATGGATCAGGTGGCGCGTATCATAGCCGACCGTCGCACCAAACCTGAAATCGTCAGCAAGTGACAGTTATGAACCTCCGTGCCCTTTTATCGGCATCTATCATAGCAGCCGCGCTTTCGGCGTCGGCTGCTACTCTTGTATCCGGCGGAGGCCGTCTGTGCTACTCCGACTCCGTGGCCGGGGCAGGGCAGGTGACTATTGAGTTCGCCCCCTGTATGGCCAACGAGCTCTTCACCTTCAGCCGGGTCGACCTTAACGGTAAGACCGTCAACGCAACGTCAAGCGACAACATCGGACCCTTCGGCGTGGCCGGAGGCTGGAGCGGTGGCAATCATCTCAACGACGGACGCCGTTCGGCCGAAACGCTCTCGGTGAGCGTCGCCGCATTCCCCGGCGCACGCATCGTCGACCCGGGCGTTGCCGACACTCTAAGTTGCGATTATATGGTGGTGGAAGTGCGCAACCGCCTTGTCCTCCCCGACGGCATCAGCCCCTTCGCCGACGAGACGATACGCTACACCGTGGCCGGAAACAGCATCGACGTAGCCGCTTCGCACACTTTCCTCAACGAGGCTCCCGTCCTCGTTGACCGCTACTACGGCATGCAGTCGATGTTTGCCGGTGAAACCGAGATACTCACTCCCGGAGGCCCCTACGTGCCATGGACACCCATTGCAGCCGTCGACCGCTTTCCCAAGGCTGACCAGCGCGGCTTCTGTCTTTTCGTCGAGCACTCCCCGGCAGGCTATCAGGCTTGCTGGCTTGACCCCGCTCCGGGCACGCTCGGCGACCGTGCGCTCGTCGACGACAGCGACTGGGTATTCATCGGCAACTCCTACACAAAAGCCTACCACAAGACTATAGGAGGCAAGACCCTGCGAAAAGGCGACACCACCCGCTGGCACGGCATATATTCCTGGTTCGACCGCCCGCTGGCCGACACCCCCGCCCGCTTCGCCTATCAGGCCTTTCTCGCCGGTGTGCCCGTAGTAATGAATTTCCGCCTCTGAAACTGAATAGAAAAACTCCAATACTATCTTCTGATACCTGAACATGAAACGCATCTTCACCATCACAGCATTTCTCTGTCTTCTCCTCACCGTCTCTGCCGCAGTGCCCAAAGTAGTTGCTCACCGCGGTTACCACCGTGCACCCGGCTCTGCCGAGAATTCTATCCGCTCACTGGTCAAGGCCGATTCTATCAAGGCCGATGCATCTGAATTCGACGTATGGCTTTCTGCCGACGGCGAACTCTACGTCAACCATAACCGCGATATCAACGGCGTAATCATCGAAACGGCCACACGTGCCGAGCTCGACAATCAGAAGCTCCCCAACGGAGAATATCTCCCTCATCTCTCCGCCTTCCTCGATACCGCCGCAACTCTCGGCATCGACCTCGTGCTCGAACTCAAGAACCACAAGGACATCACCCGCGAGGACATCGCCGTGCCCATGATCATCAAAATGATCGCCGACCGTGGCCTCACCGACCGCACTACCTACATCACATTCTCTCGCAACGCCTTCGACCGTCTCGTTGAGCAGAGCGGACGCCCCGTCTATTTCCTCACCGCTATCGAACCTGCCGAACTCAAGGCTGCCGGTGGTACAGGCGCCGACTATCACATCAATAATTTCCGCGCTCATCCCGGCTGGATCGACGAACTCCACGCAATGGATATGCCCGTCAACATCTGGACCGTCGACTCTGAAGCCGACATCCAGTGGTGTATTGACCATGGAGCAGAGTTCATCACCACCAACGAACCCGAACTCGCGCAGCAGCTCGTAGCCACTTCCTACGCTCCCCGCACCCTCAAGATCATGACCTACAACCTCCGCTTCGGCGAACTCGCATCGATGGAGCGCCTCGCCGAGGAGATCAAGGCTCAGAATCCCGACTTCGTAGCCCTTCAGGAAGTAGACGTAAACTCACGACGCAACCTCGCTCCTCATAACAACGGCAAAAACTTCGTGAACGAGCTCGCCTATCTCACAGGAATGTTCGGTTACTACGGCCGCACCCTCAACCTTGGCAAGAGCGACAATCCCGGCTACTACGGCATCGCAATCCTCTCGCGTCACCCGGCCGAGAAAATGGAGACTCTCTATCTCCCCAACCCCAAGGCCGTAGAGCCTCGCGCTCTCCTTAAAGGCCGCTTCCTTCTCGACGGGCACCTGCCTTTCGTCTTCGCCTCAACACACCTCGACTTCTCAAATAAAGAGACCGCCGAGCTTCAGGCACGCTATATCATCCCCCTACTGACGGCCGACGGCATCCCTGCTATCGTCGGAGGTGACTTCAACTGCACACCCGATCAGGGCGCCGTTCAAGCAATGCTCGAACAGGGTAAGCTGCTCTCCGGCGAAGCGCCCACTTTCCCCTCGCATGCTCCGGTCAAGCGCCTCGACTATCTCTTCGGATTCCCCGCTGCCGACTTCACTCTCGACAGCACCGGCGAAGGAATCTCATCGGAACACGCCGCATCCGATCATCTTCCGGTATTCTCTACCGTAACCGTCGACTACACCCGATGAAATCATTCACCACAGTATTCTGCCTCGCGGTAGCCTTCGCTGCTGCGGGGCAGCTTCATGTATCCACCCCTGCTCTTTCACTGATCCTCGACGCAGAGCAGGGCACTCCTCTTGAATACGTTTACTTCGGCCCGCGTCTGAGCGACGCCGACATCCCCCAGGTATTTGCAGCCGAGACCCACTCGCCCGCATATCCGGCCTACGGTGTTGAATCCTCCATTCCTTACGCCCTCGCCGTGACCCATGCCGACGGCAGCCTCGCCTCCGATCTCCGCGTCGAGTCCACTTCCCAGTCGACCGACACCGACGGTGCTGTTACCACTCGCATCCGTCTGCGCGACACTATCTACCCCTTCTATGTCGACGTATGCTACTTAACATATCCCGACTGCGACGTCATCGAGACCTGGACCGAAATAAGCCACGGTGAAGCTACGCCTGTACGCCTCACCGAGTATCCCTCGCTCTTCCTTCCGGTGCGCCGCGGCAACGTATGGCTCTCGCATATCTCCGGCGCATGGGGCAACGAAGGGCAGCTCAACGCCGAGCCTCTCGGTCCGGGCGTGAAAAGTATACGCAACCGCGACGGTATCCGCAATTCCCAGGCATCTCACGCCGAAATCATGCTAAGTCTTGACGGCAAGCCCGACGAGCGTACAGGTCGTACTATAGGAGCAGCTCTCTGCTATAGCGGCAACTTCGATATATCGCTCAATACCGACCTATCTGACCGCCACAAGCTCATCATGGGTATCGATCCTGCCAACGCTTCCTACACCCTCGCTCCGGGAGAAGTTTTCACCACTCCCACTGCGGCCATTTCATGGAGCGACCGCGGTACCTCGGGCGTGAGCCGCAACTTCCACCGCTGGGGACGCGCTCACCGCATCAGTCATCCTTCCACTCCGCGGCCGATACTCCTCAACAGCTGGGAAGGTATATATTTCGACGTCAATAAGCCCGTGGTGGAGAAAATGATGCAGGATATAGCCGATATGGGAGGCGAACTCTTTGTCCTGGATGACGGCTGGTTTGGCTCCAAATACCCACGCGACAACGATCGCCAGGGTCTTGGAGACTGGACGGTAGACCGCCGGAAGCTCCCCGAGGGCATAGGGGCCCTTGTAAAGTCGGCCGACAGGAAAGGACTCCGCTTCGGCCTGTGGATCGAGCCTGAAATGGTCAACCGCTACAGCGAACTCTACGAAGCACACCCCGACTGGATCATAAAAGCAAATGGTCGAGATCCTATATATGGCCGCGGAGGCACTCAGCTTGTACTTGACCTCGGCAACCCCGAAGTTCAGGAGCACGTGTTCAGCGTTTTCGATCGGGTGATGACCGAAAACCCTGATATCTCATATATTAAGTGGGACTCTAACATGAATCTCAAGAACCCCGGCTCGCAGTATCTCGCTTCCGACCGCCAGAGCCACCTCCTAATCGAGTGGCACCGCGGCCTCGAAAAAGTCCTGAAGCGCCTGCGCGAGAAATATCCCGACGTCATCATCCAGGCTTGTGGTGCCGGAGGTGGACGCGTCAACTGGGGTATCATGCCCTATTTCGACGAATTCTGGGTGAGCGACAATACGGATCCTCTCCAGCGCATCTACATACAGTGGGGTACCTCCTACTTCTTCCCCGCAATGGCCATGGCTCAGCACATCTCAGCCTCACCATGCCACGCAACTCACCGCGCCACTCCGATCAAATATCGTGTCGATGTGGCGATGAGCGGGCGCCTTGGTCTTGAACTGCAACCCTCGCAGATGACTCCCTACGAGCGCGAATTCTGCCGCAACGCTATCGAGGCTTACAAAGAAATTCGCCCCACAGTACAGTTTGGCGACCAGTACCGCCTCCACTCGCCCTACGACGGCGACGGTGTGGCAGCCCTTATGTACGTCGACGAGCCGCGCGACCACGCCGTTTTCTTCTGGTACAAGACCGAAGACTTCCATAATCATCACTATCCCAGGGTGACAATGGACGGTCTCGACCCCGACAAAATCTACCGCGTGACCGAACTGAACGCAATCGACGCCACTCCGCTTCCCTACGAAGGCAAGACCTTCTCCGGCCGCTATCTTATGGACGCCGGTCTCGATCTTCCCTACCGCCACTATCCCGCCGATATCTCACTGATGTCGGACTATTCAAGCCGCGTGCTGCGGCTCGACGCCATAAACTGACAATATATGAAAAAAATACTTTTAGCCGCCTCAATCCTCTCTGTTGCAATTTCAACCTCCGCCGCTCCCGGCCGCATACTCGATTCCTCCGACCGCACTTACTCACTTCCCGGAGTGAGATATATGCACCGCATCTGTCTCACCGATTCAACACTCACTCCGCAGGTTGAAGACCTTCCCGAAGGCCTGATCTGGAATGGGCGACGCTCTCTCGTCGAGGGAAAGATCGACATTCCGGGCGATTACACCTACTCAGTCATCGCAGGCAGCGACACTGTGCCTGTCCTCCTCACCGTCTCCCCCGACCTGCCCTCCCCGACACCCCTCATGGGCTGGCTGAGCTGGAATGTTGTACTCTCAAACGTCTCTGAATCTCTACTCCGTGAGACGGCCGACGCCATGCACGAAAAAGGCCTGTACGATGCCGGATACCGCTGGCTTGGTATAGACGACGACTGGCACTGCGGCAAAGAGCGTCCGGCCGACGGTGCTCCCGCACCCGACCCCATACGCTTCCCCAGTGGAATGAAAGCCGTAGGTGACTACCTCCACGACCGCGGACTTAAGTTCGGTATTTATTCCACCGCAGCCTTCATCACCTGCGACAGCAAGTTCGGCAGCTATCTCCACGAGGACGTCGACGCGCGCGCTTATGCCGACTGGGGCGTCGATTTCCTCAAGTACGACTACTGCCACGTGCCCGAACTCGGCATCGGCGACGATCACGACCCCGAGGTAGCTCTCACCCTCTACACACGCATGCGCGATGCCCTCGACGCTACCGGGCGGCCAATTCTCCTCTATATGTGCGAGTGGGGCACTACACGCCCATGGGAATGGGCTCACAAAGCAGGCGCTCCGATGTGGCGCGCTACACACGACCACCGCGACGGTTGGTACGGAAGACGATTACTCGACGATCCCGACAACACCCACACCGGTGGGCAGGGAGTATACGAAATAATAAATCATTGGCGCAACTTCGCCCAGTATACGGGTGTAAACCATTTCAGCGACGCCGACATGCTCTGTGCCGGTATCCGTGGGCGTGGTAAGGCCTCCAACATCCTTCTCACCGACGTTACATACAACCGTACCGACAGTGTGTTTGAGAAGTATGGTGAGCAATATCGCGGGATGACCACCGACGAAGCGCGCACTGAGTTCGCCATGTGGTGCATGTGGAGTTCTCCCCTTATACTTTCAATGGACGTCCGCGACTACATAGCTCCCGAAGATCTCGCCCTCATCACTAATCCCGAACTCATAGCTATCAATCAGGATCCTATGGGACAGAGCGCAGCATTCATCCACGAGCGCGACGGGTTCCAGCTCTGGGTCAAGGATCTCGCGGACGGCGATGTGGCTATTGCCGTCATCAACATCAACGACTCACCCGCCCGCTACACCCTCAATCCAGCCGACATCGACGCCCTCACTCCCGGCGCAGTCTACACCGTCCGGAACCTCCTCGACCGCGTCGACCTTCCCGACCTATCAGCACCGGTTGAAGTTCCTCTTCCAGCTCACGCAACGCACGCAATTCGACTGAGAAAGAAATAAAAGATAAATGTTTTCACAAATTTGTGAAAAAGAAAAACTTTTACTAATTTTGCAGTGTCATATAAAATATGGTTGTAATTTTTGAGCAAGCCTATCTTAAGGAGCTATATGAGAAAGGTAGGTGTTCAGAAAAGAAACATAGGTTTCAACCTCAGGTTATCTCAAAGTTTCGGCATCGCATTGAGCAGTTGAGAGCTGCTTCCCCGACCCGAAACTCTTTATAAATTTTCTTCTCTGAATTTTGAAGCACTCAAGGGTGATAAGGCCGGACTCTTCTCTATTAGAGTCGATTTGCAGTACAGGATAGAATTTGAGATTGAAGCAGATGATGAACAGCCACTATTGACTATTTGTAATATTGTCGAACTATCAAATCACTATAGTTAGTATGATCCGGCTACGCGATATAGATCCTGCCATGTTTGCAGATAACCTTATTCCTCTGGAACCAACTCATCCGGGAGAAATTCTGCGTGAAGAGATTGAGTGCAGGGGTATAACCCAAACAGCTCTGGCCAACGAAATAGGTGTGAAAGTCTCCCTCCTGAACGAGCTTATCAACGGAAAACGTGATTTTACTATAGAATATGCAATGTTGTTCGAGGCGGCTTTAGATATCGAAGCTGACTTCTGGATTAATCTCCAAAATAATTATAGTAAAGCTCGGATCCACCGTGATAGATCTTTTATGGATCGGCTCGCTGCAATCCGAAAAATTGCAGCATTATAAGAGATTCTTACAAATAAAGTTCGACCGCGCGAATGTGAAAGATTTCGCGCGGTCGTATTGCTTTAGGTCAAAAATTCTTTATTATTCAAACATCACTCCGGACCTTAGCTTCCCAAGGGGAGAAAGTTTGAGAGTGGATTGCCGGGTTTAGCCGACTCCATGAGTTTTTCGGAGAAACTGAAGGAGGCAGCGTCGGTATCGGTTACGACACTGAGCAGCGCGGGACCTTCGGCGGCAAGCCAACGGGTCATGGCAACTTCGAGGTCGGCCGGGTCGTCGACAGTCTCTGCTTGGAAGCCAATCACTTGAGCCATTTTGCCGAAATCGGGGTTGGTAAGATTCGTTTCGCTCGCTTGGAGACCGGCCATTTCCATCTCCCATTTCACGAATGCAAGGCTGCGGTTGTCTGCCACAAGTAGTTTGACAGGGAGTTGATACTGGATAATTGTGAGCAATTCGCCCATAAGCATAGAGAATCCTCCGTCGCCGCATATGGCGATGACCTGACGGTCGGGGCATGCGAATTTGGCACCTATAGCCATTGGCATTGCGTTGGCCATCGAGCCGTGAGAGAATGAGCCTATCATGCGGCGGTCGGCTTTGGCCGTGAGATAGTGGGAGGTCCATACATTGTTCATTCCGGTATCTACGGTGAATACGGCATTGTCGTCAGCGAGACGGTCCAGAGTACTGAGCATGTATTCCGGGCGGATTGCGCCTTTTGAGCCGGGATGCTTGACCGGTTCGTCGAACTTAGCCTTGATTGTGGCGAAGTCGGCCAGAGCTTTGTCGAGGAAAGTAGAGTCGGTCTTGTCTTTGATCTTGGGTAAGAGTGCTTCAAGGAAGAGACCGATATCGGAGCGGACACCCACATCGACCTTGGTTTTGCGGCCGAGGCGTTCGGCGCGAATGTCCACTTGTATGGTCTTCTTGTCGTTAGGGAAAAATCCCGGGTATGGGAAGTTCATACCTAAGATGACGATAACGTCGGCGGAGGCAATGGCTTGCTCGGCCGACCACATGCCCAGATAGCCCATGTGGCCCACGTAGTTCACACACTTGCCCATGAGTTCGAGCTGGCTCTTGTAGGTTGTACCTACCGGAGCCTTTACCTTCCGGGAGAGGGTATTCACGAGATCAGCGGCGTTTTTGGCACCCGAGCCTGCGAAGATGGCTACGGTTTTGGCTCCATTAATGAGGTCTGCTGCAGCCGTCACTTCAGCCTCAGAAGGCTCGGGCAGGCGCTCGGTGTAGAGCGGGGTAGTGGTGGCGTATGATGTCACCGCCGGTTGCCCGATGACGTCGGCCGGAAGACCTACTATGCCTACCCCTCCACGCCCTATGGCTTCCTGCATGGCAGCTTGGAGCATATGCGGCACCTGCGTTGGAGTAGTTGCCATTTCGTTATAGACGTTACAGTTGGAGAAGAGTAGCGTGGGGTTGGTCTCCTGAAAATATTCCGTGCCGAACACAGCCGAAGCACAGGTTGAGGCTATTGCGAGCACAGGAGCATTACTGCGCTGGGCATCGTAGAGTCCGTTGATAAGGTGTACATGTCCCGGCCCACTGCTGCCCGCGCAGGCAGCGAGCCGTCCGGTGAGCTGAGCTTCCGCACTGGCGGCAAATGCACCCGACTCTTCGTGGCGCATATGTACAAATTTCACGCGCCCGTCACGTACGAGAGCATCTGTAAGGTCGTTGAGACTATCGCCGGTAATGGCATAGATATGTTTGACACCGGCATCGGCTATCATTTCGGCTACCTGATCGGCAACCTTTTTCGGTTGAGCTGTATCCATATTCCTAAGAGTTTACAGCAATACAACACTCCCGAAGCGTCGCTTGTTCGACGTCCTGCTTACACCATTTCCATTCCCTTGCGCAGGGCCTGCTCATTGAGCGGGAGCAGGTGGTGGTGACGCTCAGGGAGTGTCTTCTTGAGGCCGCGGAGCACTGCGTCGATATCGACCACTGGGCGGCATTTAAGAAGAGCTCCAAGCAGAATCATATTGTAAGTCTTAGAATTCTTAAGCTCTATAG
>CAYYQS010000004.1:18355-39458 GCA_964472555.1 uncultured Bacteroides sp. | reverse complement strand
TTTAAGTTTCATGAGCTTGAAGTTTGTAATCAAAGCCTGAGATAAATACAATAGCAAGCAGCTTTGCCACTGCAAAGGTAGTAAATTTTATTCACCAAAGAAAGAGTCCGGGCATCACTGCCAGGACTCGTGCTGTAGGATTATCAGAGCTCTATTACTTCAGTCTAATTTCTTTTACTCGAAAGCGCCGGGATTTGCCTGAATGAAAAGGCGAACGTATCCCTCATTGTCCCAATAAAAACCAATATTGATAAGATATCCGTTGTTATAGAGATTGAGGATTATGGAGTCTTCATCGTCATCACCATTGTATCGCTCCACAATATTTGATGCCTTCTTCATATCCTGCTCCACGGCCGCCCGGATCTCCTTCTGGAGTTTCTTGTCGTTATCGGCCGTGACGGAGCGGAAATAGTTGCCAGGCTGATTTATTTTCACGATATCCCTGCCCGGAGCTCTCAGGTCCTTGCGCTCGAAAATCTTAGCACAGGCGAGAGACGGCGAAGCAGCATTGCACACCACTGCCACCAAGGCTATAATGAATAAAGTAAGAATACGTTTCATCGCTATCAATTTAAAAATCTTATACTTTCGTTCTGAATGTTCTGAGCCGTTTCAATAGTCTCTTCGAGCATTGCCATGCACATGGCCTGCGTCTCAGCGGCTTTTTTCTCAGCGAGCTCGGAGCTCAGTCGCTTGCCATCGACAAAAACCACTATATTCGAGTCGTTATCATATCCTTTGACGATATTAATCACCCCGACCAGGGCCACAACGGCTATGCAAGCAGCGGCACTCCACCATTTGGCCCAACGACGTTTCGGTGTCGTCGAGGAGATTTTCTCAAGCTTAGCGCACCCGAGCACCGTCTCGATACCCATTGTTTCACGAGCCTCATCGATAATTGGCGAAGTGACATCGCAGCAAGACAGGATAAGCTCGAGTTCCTTCACCTGAACCTTCGACAGACGGCATTCGAGATATGCTTTCGATAGCGTATCGAGTTCTTCCGGAGTGAAATTATTATAAAGTCTATCTTTCATTGCTTCAATTTATTATATTGCTCACGGAGTATTTTCCTTGCCCTGCACATATTCGTTCTCATAGCTTCGACTGTCATGCCAAGCGCAACGGCGATCTCCTCATATTCCATTTCATCGTATAGCGACATGCAGAATATCTTTTTCTGAAGCGGTGTAAGATGACTCAGAAGTTCGTTCTTAAGAAAATCGACATCCGTATTATCAGGAACTTCTACCGGTATTTCCAGATCTTCCACGCCGGATTCATGCCGCTTTCGTCTGAGCTTGTTAATGCAGACATTCTTCAACACGGCAAACAATCTGAACCTTGCGTCTGCATCCGACATCTCGGCCACCCACAGATTGCAGAATGTATCCTGTACCGCATCTTCCGCTTCCATTTCGTCTTTAAGCATTCGGCATGCTACGATATGGAGCTTCGATTGAAGTCGGCTGTATGATTCTATGAGCGATTCTTTTGTCATTACACCTATAAGACACCGTCACCCCACGAAACATAACAGCGGATACGAAAAAAATTTCGTATCCGCTCCTAAACTGTGATCGGGAAGTTACTCCTGATTGTTCTTTAGCCACTCGGTGCGGACCTTGTCAGCGAGATGTGTAACCTTAAAGTCAGAGAAAGTAGCCTTGAAGCCGTTGCCGTCGGGACAGGCCGCAAACATACCGATCTTTACAGGATGATTTGCAGCCATCCATGCGTTGCGCATCATGAAGTATTCTTTGTCGTCGAAAGAATAGAAGATCTCTATCGCGTCGAGGCGGCGGACTGCCTTGATCCATATTGCGTCTACCGGACGGTCGAGAGCTATCACGCTCCAGTCGGAGGTGGTATGGGTTACCACTGTGCTCAGATTATACTTTCCGTCTACAAATTCTATACCGGTCTTGATATAGTTCTCGTGGTCGATGCGGATCATCATGCCTGCCTGATCGAAGCGAACCTTGTAGTCTCCGGTAATCTTAACCTTTGCTTCAAATTCGCCCCCGTATTCAGCATAATAGAACGGAGCGTCGTCGACGGTGAAACCATAGTGGGATATCCGCCAGTAATCGCTCTTAGGCGTAACATCCATTGTGAGAGTCTTTCCTTTGATTTCCCAGTTGTCGGGCTCGTTGAACCAGTTCATTTTCTCCAGAGTCTGAGCTCCTGAAGTGGCGAAAGTCAGAACTGATAAAAGTAATACAGCGAGTTTCTTCATAGGTTATATCACTTAAAAAGTTTTTTCATATTGATTCTGCAAAGTTAGGCACTTATTCGCTAATATACAATAGCGTAAACTCACAAACAACCTTTTCCGCAGCCCTATATGACAGGAATCTCTCCGGGGTGGAATATCACAGACTCCTCTACCGGCGACGTAGCCATGAAATATCCCAGGCATTTATCACCCGAGAACATTGCAGGGCCGCTGCTGTCGTTCTGAAGCGCCTCGAGATAATCGTGCATCGCACGTGAGATTCCCGAAACCGATACAGCGATCTCGTCACCGTCGAAGAGCACGGTATCATCGTCTTCCGCATCGGTATCTTTGCGGGAAGTCATGGTCAGAAAAGTAACTATACCCTCCTCCGCTCCGGCATCCGACTTCTCACTCCATTGATATATCTCCCCGTTGCGGTACACCTTTACCCAGAAATAATCTTCTCCGGCCGAAAAATCGGTGAACTGACATTGAAGCACGGCAACCTGATCGTAAGGCATCTTTATCCAGCTGAAGCCAAGGCCGACGATTTCTACAGGAGCATACATCTTGGTCTCTGCGTAGTAGACTTTCCCTTCACGCTCCACGGTCAGCCTGTAGCTGTGACCGACCTCGCCATGTACATCTCCCGAATAATAGCCTTCGCTATCAACTGTAAGAGTGTGCTTAGTATCAGCTGTCAGATCGGAAAGGATGACCGAGGCATCGGTATATCGCGTTCGATCCATTGGCTCATCCATAGGGGTGGTCATTGTAATGGAAACCCTGATACCTTCCTGAGTGAGTACACCCTCGATCACCGTGAGTGGCTCGATATCGTGATACTTCATGTCGAGTTCCTTCTCGCACGAAGTGAGCGACAGCAGCAGTATAATAGCTGAAATTATGCTGAGAAGTCTCATGTCCGTCAGAATTTTAGGGTATAGGAGACAGAAGGAATCAAGCCGTACAAAGCCTGCTGAACAGCTCTTGTGCCTGACGGTTTTGTCGGGTCATCCTGAAAATATACCACATAGGGATTGTAGCGACAGTAAGCATTGTAAATACCGAAAGACCATTCGTAGGTGAATTTACGTCCTACGTGGGTGTATGTTGCCGCAAGATCAAGCCGGTGAATCGGTGGAGTCTTATAAGAGTTTCTTGCAGAATAATAGTAGCATGTCACATCGGCTACCTCATATTTCACATCAGGAGCAGTGAGGGGCTGACCCGAAAGGAATATCCACGAACCGGACACGGACCAGCGGTCGGTGATAGAGAATATCGCTGCAATCGCAAAGTCATTGAGATGATCGTTTGTGGCATTATACCACCGTCCTCCATTGATGCCCGGAATCCTTGTCTGCGTACGTGAGAGCGTGTACGACAGCCAGCCCGTGAGGCGTCCTGTATTCTTCCTGAGCATAAACTCCGCGCCGTAGCTGCGTCCCTTTCCTCCAAGGATAATACTTTCGAGAGCTATATTAGAAAAAGAATTCTTACCGTCCTCGTAGTCGTAGACATTGCGGATATCTCTGTAGTACGTCTCGACGCTCCAGTCAAACACCCCGTCGGCTGCCATTCCTGCATACCCTACGCTCCACTGTGCCGAATTCTCCGGACTTACCTTGGCGGAAGTGAGTGCAAAGCGGTCGTTGGGAAAAGATGTAGTATTCATCCTCAGAGCGTGGATGTTCTGCGTAGCTATCCCGAACCCTGCTTTTAGATTATGCCGGGATGACATCGAATATTTAAGAGAAACTCTGGGCTCCGGGGTTATATATGTCTTCGACGCGAACTGGTTAGGTTCCCTGTGTAAGGAGGCAAACTCATGAAAACGGTCCTGCGAGAGCACCGACGCTATATTAAGCCTGAACCCGGCGAGGAATTCAAATTTCTCCTTTATTTTCGCGGAATAATCAAGCCAAATTGCATTTTCCCAAAGCGAGCGTATCTCAGCCTCTCTCGAATTATTAATAAGCCACTCAGCCGATTTAACCCTAAGAAGCTCCGAGCGCATTCCACACTCCAGCCGATGAGTGTCAGCAATATCCCAACCTACTTTCTCGTTCAGCGAATAGTTGTGGATATAAGTGGTGAGAGTCTGGCTCATATTCATTATATCCATGCTCATCTTCGGGTTATAGTGAGTAAGCGACGCTGTGGTGACAAACGAAAGATTTTCCTTGGGGTGAGCACTCCAGTTGATTGAACCGCCGAGATTTCCCCAATAAAATCCCATGAGGTCGGCAATCGCCATATTGTCGCGACTCGCGAAGAAACTGCCGTCGACAGTATGTTTGACCGACGGTTGCCAGCGCAACTTGGCCGAGACATCATAGAAATTCATGACAGTGCTCCTGTATTGAGGCACCATTTTGAGGAAAGCATCCACATACGACCGACGCGCAGCAACCGCAAACGACAACTTATTCTTTACTATCGGCCCTTGTGCGGCGATTTTGGCAGCAAGTATTCCCACGGTAGCCGTACCGTGAAAATCCTCCATATCTCCTGCGGCAAGCGCCGTTTCGAGCACCGACGACGAAGCATCGCCATACATCGCAGGGAATGGTCCTTTAAAAAGGGTCGCACTCCCAAGAGCATTGTCGTTGAAGGTCGAAAAGATTCCCATTACATGCGAGGGATTGTAGAGAGTCATGCCGTCGAGAAGCACGAGATTCTGATAGGAATTTCCACCCCTTACCTCGAAACCGCCTCCCCCGTCGCCCTCGCTGCGAACTCCCGGCATAAGAGCTATCGACTTGATGATATCCCTCTCTCCCCCGAACGACGGCACTGTAGTGAGTTTTGCAAGCTCGAGCCGCTCAGCACCGAGACGTGCGTTATTCATCCTCTGCCGGGCCGAAGTGCCGGTTACGACCACCTCTTCGAGCCTTTCTCCCGCTATCGAGTCCCTCTCCTGAGCTTCTACGCCAGACACAAGCATCAGTGCAAGCAAACTCACCAAAATGTGTTTCTTAAATTTTCTCATCAGTAAAGGGATCGACAAATTTTGTGCAAAGTTAGCACTTTTTCAGCACAAGCTTTATACCTGTGCTGAAAAAGCACAACCTTATCGCCCTATACTTTTGAGAACCTGACTACATAGATTTGTGATATAATCACAATCAGCACCTTCTATAACAGTCTTGGGGAAAAGCTTACTGCCCATACCCACACAGAACACTCCGGCTTCAAACCATTTCGCAATATTATCTTCCGTGGGTTCAACACCTCCGGTAACCATAATCTTGCTCCAGGGCATGGGAGCCATAAGTCCTTTGACAAATTTGGGGCCCAGAACATCTCCGGGGAAGAGCTTGCACACCTCGCATCCGGCTTCCTGAGCCATGCTTACCTCCGTCACCGAGCCGCATCCTGGTATATAGGGAATTTGCCTGCGGTTGCAAACTTTTGCTACCTCAGCATTAAAACATGGCCCGACAACGAAGGAGGCGCCGAGCTGCATATAGAGCGACGCTGTGCCGGATTCTACTATTGAACCGACACCCAAAGCAAGCTCAGGACATTCTGCTGCAGCAAACTTTACCAGCTCCCTGAATATTTCGTGAGCGAAATCGCCGCGGTTAGTGAATTCGAAGACTCTTATTCCACCACGGTAGCAAGCCTTGATAACTTGCTGCGCAATCGCTGGATTGGCGTGATAGAAAACGGGGACAACAGGAACCGCCCCGAGTTTACCTATAACTGTCTGTTTATCAAATCGTGCCATATTCTATCGCTGTACTCTGCCGTTTGCGTTTCCTCCGGCAAGGTTTTTAACTTCTTCCTCGCTGACGAGATTGAAATCACCATTTATTGTCTGCTTGAGAGCGGAGGCAGCCACCGCAAACTCAAGGGCATCGGCCTGAGTGGGCATGGTAAGCAACCCATGGATGAGACCTGCAGAAAAGGCGTCGCCACCTCCAACGCGGTCGATTATGGGGTCGATATCGTAGCGCTTGCTCTGATAAAACTCTTTACCGTTGAAAATCATGGCTTTCCAACCATTGTGTGTTGCCGAGAAGGATTCGCGGAGAGTAGACGCCACATATTTGAATCCGAATTCTTTCATCATCGCTTCGAAGATACCCTTGTAGCCTTCAGCGTCTGTTTTTCCGTGCTCAATATCTGCATCGGGTCTGAATCCGAGGCATAACTCCGCATCTTCCTCGTTGCCGATGCAAACATCGACATATTTCATCAGCGGGCGCATTATGCTTATTGCCTTTTCACTTGTCCACAGCTTTTTGCGGAAGTTAAGGTCGACCGACACTGTCACTCCGTGTCGCTTCGCAGCCTCGCATGCAAGTCGGGTAAGCTCAGCTGCCTTATCGGATATTGCAGGCGTGATTCCGCTCCAATGGAACCAGTCGGCACCTTCCATTATTTCATCGAAATCGAAATCTTCCGGTCCGGCTTCCGCTATAGCCGACCCTGTACGGTCATATATAACTTTTGAAGGACGCATCGATGCGCCGGTCTCACAATAATATATTCCTACCCGGTTGCCTCCACGCGCAATGGCGTCGGTGCGCACGCCGTACCGCCGCAGAGCATTGACAGCCACCTGCCCTATTTCATGGGTCGGCAACTTGGTCACAAACCATGCTTCGTGGCCGTAATTGGCACAGCTCACGGCAACATTTGCCTCGCCGCCTCCCCAGATAACTTCAAAGTTATCCGCCTGCACGAAACGTCGGCTTCCTGAAGGCGAGAGGCGCAGCATAATTTCTCCTAAAGTTACTATTTTGCTCATTATCTCGTTGAATTATTTCTCTATTGATTCGATAAGAGTTTGCCTCGATAATATCATTGCATTTCGAGAAAAGAAACCTTATCCATATCTCCGTAGTCGAGGTTCTCGCCACCCATTCCCCATATGAACATATAGTTGGAAGTTCCTGCCGCAGCATGAATCGACCACTCAGGATTCATCACGGCCTGCTCGTTGTGAAGCCACATAAGCCGGTTTTCCTGAGGCTCTCCCATAAGATGACATATAGCGTTTCCCTCCGGGACATTGAAATAGAAATAGACCTCCACACGACGGTCGTGAGTGTGGGCCGGCATTGTGTTCCATACCGACCCGGGCATTAGCTCAGTCAGGCCCATCTGCAACTGGCACGGCCCTTCTTCAAGCACATTAGATACAATGAGCTGGTTTATCACCCGGTCGTTGGATTCCTCCATTTTTCCGGCGCTGAAACTGTTGGCCTTGATCGAGCCTTTACGTCCGTCAATTGTCACGAGCTGAGTTTTATAGGAAGTATGGGCGGGAGTGGAGTTGAGGTAGAATCTGGCGAGGTTCGTTGAATCCTTGCTTCTGAATGTCACGTTCTTATTTCCACGGCCTACATACAACGCATCCTTGAAGTGCAGCTCATAGTCCTTGCCGTCGACATTTACAATGCCGTCGCCGCCGATATTGATTATGCCGAGTTCACGGCGCTCGAGAAAATACGAGGCTTTCATCGGATCTATTGCTTCGAGAGCTATGGATTTTGTCGCCGGTATCACGCCTCCGTACACAATTCGGTCGTACATGGAATACGTAAGATTGATCTTATCGTTTTCCATTACTATAGGCATCAGGAAGCGCTCGCGGAGTTGCTCTGTGGTATAATGCCGGAAATCATCAGGGTGAACGGCCCTGAGCATTTTGTAAGAGGTCTGCGCACCGGCGGCTAAAACTGCAAGGGCAAAAGCTGCCGAAAGTATTGTCTTTTTCATGTTTTATTCGTTAGTCTGTAATTTATCGGAGTTTGCTTTGATCATCGCCTCTTGATTGCGGATGATGTGGATTCTGTTCCACCAGAGCATTACCATAGTGATTATTATTAGGATCGCACTTCCTATCCACTTAAGATTGTGCACACACTGGAATATAATCCAGGCAAGGGGAGATGAGGCAAAATCGAGGCTTCCGCCTTCAAAGCCTGCAGGTATTGCTACTGCACTGTCGGAAGTAACGGCATACACGTCTTTGGCTGCCAGCGTGAACCATGGAGCGAGATTCGTGACCATATACAATCCCAGAGTAAGTACCACAAGGCCTACTATAAACGTCTTGACTACATTTCCACGGGTGAAGGGAAGTACGAGCGGGAAAACATAGAACATCCCTGCAAGAGACGCAAGTGGGAGGAACTGATTGCCGGGCAGAAGGACTGCCAGAGCTATAGTGACCGGTATAAGAAGAAGAGAAACTACAAGTGTGGTGGGATGCCCGATGACAAGTGCTGGACTCATGCCGATATTTAATCCGTCGGCACCCTGGAACTTTCGCGCTATTAGACTGCGGGTAGCATCAGAAATTGGCTTCAACCCCTCGATGAAGAGTACAGTAACCCGCGGAATGAGTTCCATCACCGCTCCCATTTTTATACCGAGCCCGAGGATATAAGGAATCTTATCGATTATACCGCTCATCGAGGTGCATGTAAGACAGCCAATGGCAACACCTACAATCACTCCGAGAAAAAGGGGTTCACCGAAAAGTCCGAACTTTCTTTTCATACCTTCCGCATCTATCTCAAGACGGTTCATACCCGGAATTTTATCAAGTCCTTTATTTATAGCCCATGCAAAGGGAGCGAAACCGGCACAGAAAGGCTGGGGTATGGATATTCCGTCCATATCCTTATAGAAGCGCTGGAATTTTAAGGCGGTCATATCTGCAAGAATCAACGTAAACACATAGCAGATGATGGCTCCGAAGAAACCCCACGCGAGTGAATCGCTTGCAAAATATATCACTGCACCGATAAAGGCGAAATGCCAGTAGTTCCACAAATCGATATTGACAGTCCGGGTTGTCTTCGTGAGCAGCATGAGGATGTTTACGGCAAGACAAACGGGAATGATGAATGCACCAACTGCCGTATTATATGCTACTGCGGCAGCCGCAGGCCACCCCATGTCGAACACCTTAAGCTGAAGATCATATATTTCCACAACTTTATTCAAGGCCGGGCCTAAGGCCGAAGTAAGGAGTGCGGTGACTATCGAGAGTCCGACAAATCCGACACCCACCTTAAGACCGGATTTCAAGGCATCTCCGGGTTTAATACGTATACAGATACCGAGAATTGTGAAAATCACCGGCATCATTACGGCAGCCCCAAGGCCGATTATATAAGAAAAGACAGTCTCCATTATCAGGGCTGTTTTCCTATATATGCGAGAATACCGCCGTCGACATACAGAATCTGTCCGTTGACAAAATCGGATGCATCCGAAGCAAGAAAGACTGCCGGGCCCATGAGATCTTCAGGGGTTCCCCACCTTCCGGCGGGAGTCTTGGCTATGATAAAGCTGTCGAAGGGATGTCGGTTACCGTCAGGCTGAATTTCACGTAGCGGGGCAGTCTGTGGAGTGGCTATGTAACCCGGACCTATACCGTTGCACTGAATGTTTGCACCACCGAATTCCGAACATATATTGCGTGTAAGCATCTTAAGACCACCTTTCGCAGCGGCATAGGCCGATACGGTTTCTCTTCCGAGCTCACTCATCATCGAGCAGATATTGATAATCTTGCCATGACCTTTCCTAATCATTCCCGGAATCACGGCCTTCGAGCAGATAAATGGTGCCACGAGGTCGACATCCACCACCCGGCGAAAATCTTCCACTACCGTATCCGTCATAGGTATACGCTTGATTATACCGGCATTATTTACCAGAATATCGATAACACCTACAGTCGATTCAACGTCGGCGATCATTGCCTTGACGGCTTCTTCATCAGTTACATCGCACAGATATCCCTTAGCATCGATACCGGCCTCCTGGTAATTGGCGATACCGATATCCATCGATTTCTGTGTACTGCAGTTATATATTATTTTTGCGCCTGCTTCGTGCAGAGCCTTTGCAATGGCAAAGCCTATTCCGTAGACGCCACCGGTGACGAGAGCTATCTTTCCCTCAAGTGAAAAATTTACCATAGTGATTATATCTTTGTTTGAATGTCGAGATATTCGGTCCAGCCTTTCATATCCTTTATGTCCGACCCGGGCCATGTGAATCCCCAGCGGTAATATACCGTGTCACCCGGATGTATAGTGCCTGCTGCTCCTATGTGGCCGTAGAACTCTCCGTACTTTTCCATGGGTACATCGTATATTATGCCTAGAATTGCAGTATTGCCCGGTCGCAAATCGGTTGGGTCGGCGTAAGCCACGTATCTTTTCTCCGGTTCAATTATCGCAGGAGAATCATCTCTTCGAGGCACACCGATGAGAAACTGAGCCGTATCTGTAAGATTATCGTACCAGACACGTGTTTTGTTCAGATGCGAACCTGCTTCAAGCGAAATTATACGATGTTCCACAACACTGTCCATGCCTGAAATCTTACGTGGCTCAAAAGTGAGATGAACTTCAAATCTTTCAGGACCATTTTCTCTTATCTCCGCTTCCGAATAACACAGAGGATACACTATCTCGCCGGTTGAATCGATCAGTGCACACACACCGGCTCCTAAAGTAGGTCCGACCGGATAGCAGTCCATTCCCAGGCCGTGGTCTATGTGATAGGAAAACGAAGCTATATATTCGTCTGCCAGCGCAGGGTCGATCTTTTTGAGCGAATCTACCCGAGCCCACGTGGCGCGATCTGTTTCGGGGGCGTAGAGTTGCTCCAGCACAAGACCTTTATCGGGGTATTTGAAGAAAATATCATATCCGTAAACCCGCTCTCCGTTAGCCTGTGTGGCAGGTCCGTAAGCGCGGAAACCTACGAGATCGTTTTCCCATGCTAAATCATCGCACCGCTCAGTAAAAATCCGGCCGAAGACTTTTGCCTCCCCTGCCTTTTCTGAACTTCTGCCACAACCTGAGAGTAACACGGCAAGACACAGCAAAAAAGAGAATAACGATTCCGTTCCTTTTATTTTTCTCATAGACGAAACTGTGGATGAATTGATATCTTCATAGATAGAAGAACTGCACTCTAAAAGTACCTTTTTCGAGTGCAGTTCAATATCAGGTATGATGTCGGGCCTCCTTTGAATCTACTTTCCTATTATGGAGGCTCCACAAAATTTAACGCTGGATAAACTTCTTACCGTCGCAGATTACGATACCCTTGAAAGAAGCGTCTACAGGCTGACCCATGATGTTATAGCGCACTCCGCTCTTAGTTTTGTTGTCTACCATAACATTGTCTACGCCGGTGTCTGAACCATTGTGTGCGATGATGTTGGTAACGTAGATTGCGGCAGCGTGATCGAAATCGTTGGGAAGACGCTCTCCGGCAAACTGTACTACATTTACGCAGTGCTGGGGTATCTCGTTCTTCTTGGACCAGGTGAAGTCGGGCTGATCAAGGTCGATGTCAAGGCTCTTCCACTCGCCGCCCTTGAGGTCGAATATTTCAGTAACGAAGGTTTCACCGGGCCACCAGTTCTGGAATTTCACACACATCTGGTCGTCTTTCTGAGCCCAGAAGTCCATGTGAACATATCTGTACTCGCTCAGATCAAGCGTTGCAGCGAACTGCATGGGAAGGAAGTCGAGGTTGTCGATGCGGAGAGCGGCTCCGTCGCCACATTCGTCTTCACTCACTACGGTAGTCTGACCCCATTTTACGGGAGCCCATGAGTTGGCAGGGTTGCCCTGAGAATCTTTCGCTACTTCGAAATAGGTATCCTGATCGGCTGCGAAGATCACCGCAACATCAGCAGGGTCGATTGTGAAGGCGGGAGGAGTTGTAGGAGTCTGAGCGGAAACACCGAATGCCACTGCCGCAATAGCGGATAGAGAGAGAAAGCGGGTAGAAATTTTCATATATCGATAATTTATTAAGGTTAAATTCAAATATTGCGGAAAACCTGAAACAATCTTTTTTATCTCGTCAATTACCTTAAAAGGGTTTATACCTATTCAAATTATCTGACAATAATGTCGGCCGGATTTATCTCTGAATGTATTTCTTACCGTCGCGGATAACTATACCTTTATAAGAAGCATCCACAGGCTGACCCATGATGTTGTAAATTTTGCCGGTAGCGTTGTTGAAGGATGCCGAAACATTTTCAACTCCGGTAGGAATCGGTGCGGGGTACTTGATTGCAAGGTTTGCAGGAGCGGTTGCAGCTACATCCTCGGGAAGTTTGAGATAAGAAGAGAAGGCAGGCACGCTCTCGTAGGTCACAACTCCCTTATCGTTAGTGTTTTCTTCCTGATTCCAGCGTGTGCAGTCATCACCATTGATTGCGTAGCAACCGTCGGGGAGGTAATGGGGCTGATGGGTACCAACGAGGATACTGTTTTCAGGTTCGCTATCCAGGATGTAGTGAGGAGCTTTTTCCGACGACAGAGTATAGGTTGCATCTGAATTGATTGCAAACGAATACTCTCCTGCATCGGTAACTCTGAATATCACCGGAGTATTAGCAGGTAATACATCCTTTTTATCTCCTGAGAGCTCAACATACTCAGCTTTGAGTGCACTGTCCTGATCACCGTCGGCAGGAATATATTTTAGAGTGAAAACCTCTACTCCGTCGGGGATCACTACATCGGCAGCGCATACGAAGGGAAGGTAATGGTTGATTGTAAGTTCAAGAGTTGAGGCCTTTTCGTAAGCCATATCTATGTTGCGGTAGTCCAGTGTAGTTTTATAGATGCCATTTCCAGCCGCTGTTTTATAGTTGGTAAACATGTCGGAAGATTTACCAACTTCATAGAAGAAAGGTTCGGTTGTATTTGCGAGCGATACTGCAGATTTCAGCTCAACATATATCGGGCTATTGCAGTAGCCGAATGTGGGTTCGCCGGTTTTACTCGGATTGAAGATCTCCCGTACTCGATAGTTAGCGTCGCAAACAGCCACCAGATCGGTACTCTTGAGGCAGCGAAGTGTAAGAGCTTTTTTTACATCATCTACTTTAAGGATATATGTACTTACCGTGTAATCGATAGGAGTGTCATTCTCATAGAAGAGCAGGGTTCCTGCACTGAGGGTGGTGGTTATTCCCTGATAGGTGCATGTAATGCTGCACACATATTTCGACGGCTTAACGGAATTGCCCATTATATCCATAGGAACCGTGATAGAGTAGACTTCGAAATCTTTCTTCATCACACCGGTAGCCTCCATGGAATATTCCTGTTCGAATTTGGGTTCCACTTCATTCTGAACCACTTTCAAGGTATACACCGGAGTGTCGGCTGTCGGCTCTTCAGTGTCCTGTGCACTTACACCGAGTGCAACAACGGCAGCGGCTGCTAAAAGTAAGAGTTTTTTCATATCAGTATATGATTTTACGGGTTAATTAGTATGCTGCAAAAGTATAATTAAAATAGTCCCTTAAATAGAAATATATGTTTTTTACATACAACAATCCTGCAAAACAATCATTTTTTATTCTTTGCGGACCATTCAGAATGCCTTCCTGCAAGTCCCTCGCGTTGATAATACTCGAAATCGGGATCGTCGGGTGTGAGATCGTCGAAATATATGAGAGTCGCTTTTTCCTTAAGGAGTCTATCCTGAAGTTGATCCACAGAAATGTCCTGAACGGGTAGAGAACTGTCGATGGCTATCGACGCGGCCGCTCCCGCAGCCTGCCCGAGCGCCATCCAGCAAGGCTCCATTCGCAGAGTGGAAAAACCGATATGGGAGCCGCTCACCGGAACGGGAAGAAGAAGATTCGTCACCTCCTTGGGCACGATTACTCCGTATGGCACAGTATAGACGGCGGTGGGATAACTGATAAAACCGTCGAGGTGAGCTCTGCCTTTCTCGCGCTTTCTCGCTGCATGAGAATCGAGAGCATAGTGGCTGGCTGTAATACTTGTGGAATGAACGGGCGGACGGCTACCCTCAGCTACGGGTAATGCGTCTTTTGCTGTAAAGAAATACAATCCTTCGAACCGACGACCCTCGCGTACATACACCTGACGGGGAAAATTCCTGTTGTCGGTATACTCACCCGAGGAGAGACCCCAGCGCGATATTTCTTTCCGGAACTGCTCCGGAAGAGTTGAATCGTTGGCTGCAAACCAGAAGAGTCCAAGAGTATAATCTTTCAATCGACGTGCAAAACGATCGCGCCACTCCCACGATGAGGTCGGCCAAGGCCAGTTCTCTTCGGGAAGATCGGTCGATATAAAAGCCGCATGCTGATTGTTGGCATCCGTCTTTCCGTTGGGTTCAGTGTTTATCGTCACGAGTTTTTCTATTCCCCAGTTATCCCAGGGTATAATTGTACGCTCGCCTCCGGCGAGAAGATGCTCTCGGTTTTTCTGCATCATCTCAGGAGTCACATCCTTGAAAGCTTTCCATGTATGGCGTCCGAGCCACACGTCATCGGCAAGCGATTCATATTCGGCTCTGTTGTAGCTCTCAGGCTTATAAAATGGTACCAACTGTGTAGAATCAGAGGTAAGGCACAAGCGGTAATTATATGCCTGCACTGCATTATCGGCCTCTCCTGTACTACCCTCGGCAGGGCACGATTTCCAGTATTCATACGTACGACCAGCTCCGGGTTCTCCGAATTCGCGGGCATCTTCACGGCCGATGCGGAAAGGCACGTGAGCTGCAGCACCGAGATCGCCCTCATAGGTAGCGTCTATGAAGATATCTCCCTCATATACCTCCTCGTCTCCTGTAAGCCGGTTTTCGATGCGGATAGATTCGATTCTTGTCCCGTCTGATGAAAGCCTTATATCTTCATCGGTGAAATTGAACTGCCGCATTTTGCGCACTTCAATCATATCTCCTTCGGAAGAAATGAGATCCTCAAAAACTTTTTCGGCGACCGACGGCTCGAAATGAAAACCGTCGCTGCAGTCTTTCACCTGCTGTGAATCAGCCCCATAAGTATCTGTGTAATACTTGAGAATACGTTCTGTAAATTCTGAGAAAAGTCCTGTGGTGGCACCGCGTGTAGCTATATCCGTCGCACCGAGACCATTGGCCGGAAGGCCTCCGATATGATCGGTACGCTCGAGTATCACCGATTTCTTTCCCATTCGGGCCGCTTCTACTGCTGCCATAATACCTCCCGGATTACCACCGACTATCACAATGTCGTATTTCTCTGCGGCACAGAGAATTAGGGGAATGGCCAGAATAAAAGCCGACAGACTTAAAAGCCGGATGTTAAAAAGCTTCATTTCGTGAGGGGATATTTAGTCATTACCGACACCTGAGGACGATCTTGTGTATAATTGTCTTCAGGGTGTACACCCAGTATATATTTATTCCATTTCGACCCGGCGGCCCAATAAGTGCCTTCCACACCGTTCTCTGCAAGATAATTAAGGAAAAGGTCAAGACACTCAAGCCAGCGGGGATCGTCGGCTGGAACACCATACTCGCCAAACATGCCTCGTTTACCATGTTTCTTAAGCCAGTCTACGAAAGGTCGTGCACGATCAATTCCTATTGTAGGAAAAGCGCCTTCCTCGTCGTAACCCTTGCGATAGATACCCGAAGCATCGTTATCGAAGTAGCAGTGAGCCTCGTAGATAATGTTGTCGGACGGATCATAGAGATTCTCAAGACCGGCATTGATTAGTGGCCAGCGCTCTGCCGAGCTCCATGTATTCCCGGCAACCACGATAGCCGTGCGTTTGTCTACAGTGCGTATTGAATCGATTGCCACCTGCGCTATGGTCACCCACGGGCATTCCTCGAGCATATCATGAGGTTCATTGCACAACCCGTAGCCGTATAGTCCCGGTTCAGATCTTAATGCCCGGGCTATTGTTGCCCAAGCCTGGCCGAAATGACTCGGCTGTATGGAATCACCTATCACCCGGCTTTTACCTGCATACTTCCGTCGTCCATAGTTATGCATGTCGAGTAGTATCTTCATGCCGCGTGCGTCGGCAGCCCGTAGCAATTCCCTTATACATTCTACATCTTCCTCCTTGAGTTCGCCGCCAACTTCAGGCTGAATACGCTCCCATTTAAAAGGAACCCTGATGAGGTTCATATTCTTTGATGCCCAGTAATCGAGTTCTTCTACGGTAGGATAATAGTAGTCGATTCCGCAACGGCCGTCTCCGTCCATTTTCTTGTGGTAAAATTCGGCACCCGCGAGATTGACGCCGAACGGATGTCGGCTCTGCCGCGATGCTTCCCACTCGGTAGGAGTCCATTGAGTCGGATCTTCGGTCAGTTCAAACTCAAGAAGTGCCCCTTCTGTAAGCTCGCTGTGATTAATCCACGCCCGGTTAAGCGGGACACCGTTGAGAGATACCGATGCAATATATCTTGCTTCGGGCGACGACCGGCGAGTCTTCACCCTTATCTTCTTTCCATTCTCCATTGTTAGGACTACATTATCGAATGCCGGTGGTAACAGATAGTAGAATTCCTGCCCTGCGTTGGGGAACAGTCCGATTGATGTAAACACATACCATGAACCCATGGCACCGCTATCTTCATTGTCGGGATATCCTCCTTCTATAGAGAAACTCTTGTTTCTTATAGCATTAACGTAGTCAGCTGTAAGATCAGGCCGGTCGCAGTGGCTGAATATGAACGGGGCAAGAAAACCGGGTTCGTTCGAGATATCTACATATCCCTTATCGAAGCCATGACGGAGACGGTCGATAGTGGCTTCCTTCCCTCCGAAGAGGCTTATCAGCCTTTCTATCTGCCCCGGTGCAAAAAGTGTATAGGTCCACGAATTACCTTCATAGAAATATTCCACCCACGATCCATACACGAAGGCAGGATCAATCTTGATGCGGCGACCGTCGGTATCCCTCGGAGCTATAAAGCCGGTATATCCGTCGCTTTCAAGGTCTTTGTCAAAGATTGCTTCCCAGGCCCTCGAGCGTGTGCGCATCGCCTCGGCTGTTGCAGTATCTCCCATTATCTCAGCCACACGCGCAAGACAGTCATCATTGTATGCATATTCCATAGTATATGAGCACGACATCTGCTTACCCTCTCCGGGTTCCCAGCCATTTGCTATATACTCGGGAGAACGTGCGCCCGATGCATTGGCGAGCATCACTCCGTAGGCTTTATCGCGATCAAAACCCTTGACATTCTTCACTATAGCGTCGGCAATAATATTGTCTACATCATCGCCGCCCTGCTTACTGTCCCATTCCATCGACGCAGTGAAGGTGGGCGTGCACTTGCCGTGAGTGGCCATGCGGTCGATAAACGAATTGACTGTCTTCGCCACAAAGCTTTCTTCTATCAAAGTAAGAAGAGGGTAAGCTGTCCGCCAAGTATCCCATACACAGAAATGATCGTCGATATGAGGAGCTGCGCTGTGACCGTCAGGACGATCTCCGCTCCGGTCGCGAGGCATTACCAACGAATGGTACAAGGCTGTATAGAACAGTCGCTTATCGGCATCAGTGCCCTCGATTTCCAACCTTCCAAGTGCTTTTTCCCAATCTGCCTTGGCTATTACGGCGAGATCATCTACATTTCTGCCGTCGACTTCGAGATAGCGGTAGGTACTTGCTCTGTCGAGGCTGCTCAGAGATACTCCTATTCCTGCATTTACCACGGGTTGCGTAAGATCAATGCGGGCATAAAGTTCATTAGCTCCCTTATTTACGATGTTTACCTTGCATTCGGGATCGTCGAGAGTCATCGAGAAAAAGACCTTGTAGGGGTCTTCGCTTCCGAAGCCACCGGCATATTCACCCCAACCCTCGAGAGTTCGAGTGTCCTCATTCCATTTCAGATCACCCCCTCGGAAAGTACCGCCTACTATAGGCACAATATGCTGTGGGATACTATGACGCATATCCACAAGCAGAGTCTTGCTACGGCTCTTCTCCGGATAGGTAAAACGATAAGCCACTCCATGAGCCGACGGGGCAAGCTCTACGTCGATATCGTACCGGTCGAGATGCACCTTATATAAATACGGCGAAGCAAACTCTCCCGACTTGGGTGAATCATGACCGTTTTCTTTAGCTGAAAATCCAGTCTGAGGCGAGAGAAAGATCTGACCGTAGCGTGCCCACCCTATTCCGGAGACATGCAGTTGTCCGAAGCCGCGTATCACATCATCCTCGTCATACCCGTTCTGACCGCCATTTGCCGTCTGAGGCGCAGGATTCACTGAGCCGTGCGGCAACTGCGGTCCGATCACACAGTTGCTGTTTCCCCGCACTCCCATAAACATATCCACCAGGTCGGCCCGGGATGTCTCGGAAGCCAGGCAGAAATCAACGCTGAAGGAAAGTAAAAGAAGAGCCGAAATCAGGATGTGTTTTTTCATTGTCATTCGCGGTATAGAGTTTACGATAGCGTGTGAGAGCCTCGATATAATAATAGTCGGCATAGTTGATCGATGAATCTATCTCATAGCCTGCCGGAAGATTTCCCGTGCTGTGGAGAAGGAAGGCGCTGTTGCGGTCCCGGCTCTGGTATTCTTTGGAAGACAGACTTTGGAGCATGTGCTCCGCTGCCTGAAGATAACTCTCCGCTTTCTCCCTGTTGTCTTCAAGAGTGGAGAGTTCTATCAGAGCCGATGCAACAATGGCAGCCGACGAGGCGTCGCGACCCGCATTCGGTATCGAGGGATCGTCGAAATCCCAATATGGCACGCCGTCGGCAGGTAGGCGGCGCAGATACACGTCGGTGATTTTCTCGACAAATCGGAGAAACTCCTTATCGCCCGTTTCCCTGTAAACCACGGTGAAGCCATAGATACCCCATGCCTGACCTCTTGCCCAGAAACTATCGTCATTCAGACCCTGATTCGTGCAGCCACGGATAAAATTACCCGAGATACTGTCGTAGAGTGCTACATGGTAGCTCGTATAATCCGGCCGGAACTGATTATCCATAGTCCGGCGCGCGTGCGATACGGCTATGTCGCCGTATTCCGCGGGGCCTCCGTTGTTGGCAGCGAAGAAAAGCAGCTGAAGATTCATCATATTGTCCATAATGGTATTATGGGGCCAGCCTTCATTCTTTACGGCGTGGGGCCAAGACAATATCGTGCCTACCTTCGGATTATAAAGCTTTGCAAGTTTATGAGCTCCTTCAATAAGTACACCCCTGTACTCGGGAAGTCCTGTGTTGGCATAAGCATGCCCGAAACTGCAGAGCAACTGAAAGCCTATATCATGGTCGGGTTCATGCTTTTGACCCACCAGAGGGCGTAGCCGCTCGGTATAGGCCAAGGCATGCTGTTTGTAGTCCTGTCGGTCGGAGTTCTCATAATTGTACCATAGAATCCCGGGCCAGAAACCGCTCGTCCAGTCGTAGGGGTCGGTAGTCGTCCACTCTACCTTATCTATATCAATGCTACGGGGCAGAACACTATCGTTGGGCAGCTCAGCCAGCGTCCGGTCGATCTGCTTCTGACAATATTCCAGTTGGCGCTCAACCCATTTTTCCTTGCGGTTTTTCGCAGAGGCCTCATGGCTTGCCACCGACAGGCAGGCTATGGCGAAGGCACCAAGCAATATTATTTTAGGGTGTATCATAAAATTAGATTTTTACGACGCTAAATTATCCTTTTTTACACCGTTAGAATGTGATAATGTTATAATTCAATACAACATTCTTTCAAAGAACACCCTCAACGGCAGTTCCCCCCATTAGACCGGTCGGAACGAGAATCTCATGCTTCCCGGAAGGCGTATGATATTTGAGCAGATAGTTCGTCCGAGAGGGATCGCTCAGAAGTAGCCTTCCGTCGCGAAGCATCATCATGCACGGCTGCTCCGCTCCGAATTTCCCTGCCGGAGTCTCGACTTCTCCCTCTGAAAAAAATACCATGTAGATTAATGACCCGTCGGCCGAAGCTGCAGCGTGGACTGAGTCTGTACATGCAAGAATTTCGAAACTATGTTCTATCGGTGAAGTCGCTGCGGGCACCACTGCGTACGCATACGAAGCATTTTCGGGCGATACCCCGTGCCTGATTGCAAGAGAAAATACATCTGCCGAAATTGAATCGTCGGCGTAAGCGACTCCCGATACACAGTTGCGCCAGGTTCCTGTTCGGTGATCTACTTCACCGTATGCATCACCCGATATTATGTGATAGGCTGAACCATTGTGAAAGTACCATTGGCCACTTTCGTCCGTAGAAAACCCTCCTGCGGGCGACAGACATTGTTCAACTGTAGTAACGATACTGTCGGAAGACGAGGAAGATATCGCACTACCCATGCAGAGATATCCTTCGTCAAAGAAAAACCAGCTTTTTCGAGCCTTGAGGTCGCTGCGCGGACTGATGAAGTCAAATCCTGCAGCCCCATAGAGCGAGTCTGTCACGGCTCCTGCGAAGCGGGTCGGATTATCAAGTATATGAACCTGACCCCAGCCGGAAAGAGGCTCGTAAGCAATAAGAGGCGTAGTTGCCCCCGGGATCATGCGGAAATCCATTACAGGAGCGATATCGGCATATTCGCGGCCGCTTACCGAAAGCATACATGCGCCGTCGCCACGAAAATGGTTGCGCAGCCCTTCAGAATTATGTGGCGCTTCCTGATTTGCATTGCGGAACGAATGTATGCGCACTGCTGTCTGGAACCCGGGCCGCGAGAACACCACATAGTCCGACTGCCAGAAATGGTGGGCAAACGAATCCTCATGTCGTGCAGTGCCCGACTGAACATCGGCAAAATGACGCAACTCCGCGGCGCGGTATCCATTTGAGATCTTCAGCAGTCTTGAAGCCATTGCGGGTCCCATAACTCCTTCTCCCGGCCTCGAAAGCTCGCGATTCATTATCGAAGGCTCAAAATATTTTCCTGCTACGAGATGACGGCACACTGCATCAAGATAATAGTCCACAACGAAGCGCACCGACCTGTGGCTGAAAGAATAGTCTGTATCGCCCAACAAAGCTGCCCAATAGGAGAAATACTCAGGAAGCTCGAGCCCGTAAGTCAGTGTGGAGTTCACGCGGTC
>CAYYQS010000004.1:0-18255 GCA_964472555.1 uncultured Bacteroides sp. | reverse complement strand
GCAGGAAAATCTTCAGAGTCAATTACGCTGATTGTCGATTCTATCTGCTCACGCAAGGACTCGGGAAGATCGTCGTCGAGAATATAAGCTATCGAAAGCATCCTGCGGGGAATGCCGATTTTCGAATACCACCAGTTGGAGTTCTGGAACTGACCCTCGAACCATGCTTCCAGTCCCGAAATTATGGCCTTGTAAAGTTTCTTATCCTTCCCGGAAGATTGCTCATAGACGAGCGACATTTCTATCAGACGGTCGAGGTGCTTTTCCAGTTCCCACAGAGAACGGGAATCATCGGCGTAATCAATATCGTCCCAGCGGCCGTCTTTACGGATAGTGCGGCCCAATGATTCTGACTGCGCCGAAGGTGACTTCTGAAGATATTCCGCACGGATTGCCTGGCGTATGTCTTCGAGTGAAGTCGTGGCATCGGTCGTATCCCAATTATTGAAATACTTCTCCAGAATTTTCATGGAGCTCTTCTCCTTGGCATAATTGCCCAGAGTGGCATCCTTATCGGGTTGACATGTAAGCGGGTTGGCATCGTACATAGCGCCGGCACACCAGTAGGTGGCGCTCACACCATAGCGCCGGAAAAGCCGAATCGCTCCCTCGAGGACGTCGGCATAACGGACATCCCCCGACGGGTGACCTTCGTAAGGAACACCGAATTCGCCTATAAGACCTTTCACTCCATTTGTCCGGCACCACTCGAGGAAAGGCATAAAACGTTCATAGTAGTCTACGTCGGCATAGCTGCCTTGATACGTTCCGGAGTTATCCGGATCAAAATAGCCATGAGCCTGAAAAACGATTTTATCTGCCGGATCGCGTAGCGAAGCAAGAAGCCACGGACTGTCTTCTTTATAGCTCCATGCCACATCACTGCTGTAGCCCGGATAGTTGCAGTCCGATCTGTCGCCATAGATCCATTCATGCGCCGAAGCCCAATCCGTGCCCTCTACAATAATCTGGGCATTCATATCCACCTCGCGGATAGCGTCTATCGCGGCCTGATAGGCCTCAACAAGCACTTTAGCGGTCACCTTGGGCTCGTTCTGAAGATCGTAGCCCCATATATTGTTGTAATCTTTGAATTCAGAAGCAATTGTCCGCCACATATCGGCGAAACGGCCGACGGTATATTCTCCCTCTCCGAGCAGGAACTTTTTACCATCAATATTTCTCTCTGCAAAATCGTGGGCATCAAGAATCACCCACATACCGAGGCGGGAAGCTTCGGCCACGACATCACGCAGAGCTGCAACGTCGCTTTGATTTCCACGCTCATAGTCCGGAGCGGGAGCGGTAATATCTTCAATCAGGCGAGCGGCACGGAAAGGAATCCGCAGAAGCCGTACACCCTTGGCTTTGAAATAATAAAGGTCGTCGAAACGGGGATACATATAATCGCGTCCGAAAGTCCCCGGTACTTTTCCACCCGAAGCTGATGCGAGGTTAACCCCAAGCATCGGAAGGTTCATATCGGGCAGTTCTCCCTCGGAATCATCCCTTATCGCCGTAGCGAGGGCCGAGGCTTTAACTATTAAGCCGATGATGAATGTGAGAAAAATAGTAAGTCGTTTCATGGCGAATGTCAGTGATAATGATTGAATTTGGCAAGTCCTGCACCTTCGTGCAGAACTTGCCATAGTGTGTCAGATTTTATTTCTGGAGATATTTCTTACCGTTACGGATAACGATACCCTTGTAGTTTTCATCAACTTCAACACCCATGATGTTATAGATGCGTCCGTTGCCGGATTCCTGATCTGCTACAGAAACATTGTCTACGCCCGAGTTAGGATCTTCTTCTGCCCAGTTGGTGAAGTATTTCTCGAGTACTTTCATTGTACTCTTCTCCTTAGCATAGTTACCGTAGCGTGCGCTCTTGTCGGGCTGGCACGACAGTGAGTTGCCTTCATACATGGCTCCTGCGCACCAATACGTTGCGTTTACACCGTATTCGCGGAAGAGCTGGAGTGCGCCGTCGAGAACTTCCATATAGCGTTCGTCGCCGGTTGAATGCTCTGTGTAAGGAACTCCGAATTCACCGATGAGGCCGGTAGCATTGTTTGTACGGCACCATTCGAGGAAGGGAAGGAAGCGCTTGCGGTAGTCTACTTCATTATAGCCTGTCTTGTATGTACCTGAGTTATCTTTGTCGAAGTAACCGTGAGCCTGGAAGACGATTTTGTTTTCCGGGTCCTTAAGACCGGCGAGGAGCCACGGGCTGTTCTCCTTATAGCTCCATGCCACTTCGGTAGAGTATTCGGGATATTTCTTGTCGGAACGGTCGCCGTAGATCCATTCGTAAGCCGATGCCCAGTTGGTACCCTCTACGATGATCTGAGCCTTGGTATCGACCTTACGGATTTCGTCGATTGCTGCCTGGTAGGCCTCGACGAGTACCTGGGCCTTAACTTTGGGTTCGTTCTGAAGATCGTAGCCCCAGATATTCTTATAGTCCTTGAACTCGGCGGCAATCGTGCCCCACATCTTGGCAAAACGGTCGATAGTGTACTCTCCTTCGCCAAGAAGATACTGAGTGCCGTCGATTGTGCGCTCTGCATAGTCGTGAGCATCCAGGAACACCCACATACCGAGGCGTTCGGCCTCTGCTACAACTGCCTTCATCGCGGCGAAGTCGCTCTTGTTATCGTTCTGATAGTCGGTCGAGGGATTCTTGATATCTTCTACGAAGCGAGCTGCGCGGAAGGGAAGACGGATAAGGCGCACACCCTTTGCCTTGAAGTAATAGAGGTCCTGAACGCGGGGGTACATGTAGTCATAGCCGAAAGTGCCGGGAACGCTACCGCCCGATGCTGATGAAAGATTTACACCGAGCATGGGAGTTGTCATCGACGGAAGTTCACCGTCGCTGTCGTCCTGAATAGGCTTGAGATCTTCTTCAATATCACCGCCTGCCTCTGGTTTGCCCCAGAAATATACATTGTCTACATAGAGGGTCTTGCCCGGGCCTCCCTTGCGGAGACGGAGCACTGCCATCTGTGTGGCGAAATCGAAATCGTAGAAATTCTTCAGAGGAATATCAAATGAATTCCACTGACCCGGTACGAGGGTACGGTAGTTGGAGTCATCGCCGTCGGCCTCGTATGCCGAACCGTTGGCAGCATTCCAGTTCTGGAAACCTACGTTGATCGACTGCACAGCATCTGAAGCAGGAGTATAGAAGTCGAAGTGAACATAGCCCTTATCAGCTACGTCGCGCTGACCGAGATTTACAGGCACCCAGTTGAAATTGGTGATCCTGCACACTTCCTGACCTTCACCCTGAGAGATGATCTCAACCTTGCCTTCACCATAGGTGGCAATCTCAAACTTACCGAAAAGCGAAGGATAAGCATCTGAGAAGAAAGCCTTTACGTCAGAAGCATCGTGTTTGGGAGTAGGTGCGAGGGGAATCTCTGTCCCGGGATCATCGCCTGTCGATCCGCTCTGGCCCCAGGCTGCGTCGGTAGTACCGGTAGCACCGGGTTCCTTGCTGAAATATACATTGTCGATTACGATAGAACCGGTTCCGCTGTGCTTGAAGCGGATTTCATTGAGAGCTTTGGCATCGAGGCCCTTTGCTGTGAAATCTGCTAATTTTACATTTATGCTCGTCCACTTGCCCTTGGAAAGCTCAGGTGTTCCGGTGTAGAACGAAGTGCTTCCATTTACAAGCACGGGCTGAATATTCGCGCAGGCATCCGAGCCGTCGGGGGTTGCGATATCAAAGTGCAGATATTCCATATCGGACACGTCAATCGAGCCTACAGAATATTTTACCCAGTTGTAACCCGTTAATTTAAGGGCCTTGTCGGCTGCGGAGATATTGATTTCAGCCTCCTCTATTCCCGAGTTACCTCCGGCATTGGTAAAGGATGCTATAGGATTGTATGCATCGCTGTATACCGACTTAACCGTAGAAGCTGCATTGGTAGGAACAGGAGCCGCCTTAATGGCAAAAGTGCCGGGAGTGGGGTCTACAGGATCCGGTGTCGACACGGGCTCACCCGAATAGAAGTAAACGTTGTCGAGATATACCAGACCGGTCTTACCGGCGGGATCCTTGAAAGTGATGTTGTTCACTGCCGTCAGACCCACATTCTGGAAGTCCTGCATCTTAAGATCGACGCTTACCCATTTTCCGGCGCTGAGATCCTGCTTTCCTGAGTAGGCTTCTTTCTTTGCCTCGACATTGTACATACCCGGCTGAATTGCTGTGGTGACA
The DNA here is from genome assembly GCA_964472555.1 of uncultured Bacteroides sp. Taxonomy (GTDB): domain Bacteria; phylum Bacteroidota; class Bacteroidia; order Bacteroidales; family Muribaculaceae; genus CAG-873. The sequence continues at coordinate 14,021 of CAYYQS010000004.1, read as the reverse complement.
TTTCCTGCGGGAACATACACATCGAAGTGCACGCGCTCAAGACCGGAAAGATCTACGGTTGTTGTTCCGGGGACCTGACCAAGAGCGAAATGTGCCCAGCGGAAATCCTTAACTTCGAGCACGTGTTCGCCCGAGGCGATTTCCTTTGATGTAATGATACATCCGCTGTTGTTATAGCCATCGAAATTATAGTAGGGTGTATAGGCGTCGCTGTAGCACGAGCGCACATTCTCAGCAGGTACCGAAGGTTTCGGGGCTGCCACTTTGGGAAGAGTGTTCTCTGCCACTTTTGTGGTGTAGAAATACACATTATCCATATAGAATGTGTTGCCCGGAGTCTTGGTCATGGTCATTCTGAATACCTGAGCGTTCGAGAAGTCATAGCCGTTGAATGCCGACAGAGGAATATCTATGCTTGTCCACTGTCCGGCGGGAGTATCAGTATTATAGGCGTCGGCGTATTTCTCACCTCCGCTGAAGAGTGCGAAGCCAAAGCGCACCTGGCTCACGCCGCCTGTTGCGGGTGCATAGACGTCGGCATGCATATACTCCATGTCGTTTAGCTTGCGGCCGCCTACACTGACAGCCACGTAGTCGCCATGGAACTTGAGGACTTTGTCATTATTCCCGATCGTGATTGTTTCCATGGTTGCACCATGCTGGCGGTCCCATTTGGTAAATGCCGTATAGGCGTCGCTGAAAGCAGACTTAACCTGATCAGGACTGTGCGTCGGAGTTGGTGCCGACTCTGCAGGATCCTGTGCCGATACCATACCCGAAGCGAATACGGTAAAAGCTAATGATAGTGACAGTGATTTTAGTGTCATGATAAGAAGTTATTAGTAAAATAGTTTTTTCGTGGTGTTTAGGTATTAGTTTACGGCTGCAAGTTATGTACAATATTCAGCTTGAAATGCAAATATTCTTTTTTTAAGTGCAAAAATCCTGTTATTCCATTATAGGCCTGATAATCTCCGGTGCTGACGACCTCAGACGCCCCCAGAGCACGTTAAGGATTAAGGCAGATACAATTACAAAGACAAAACGTGCAAACCACATTTCGGGAAAAAGATCGAAATTTTGCATCAGAAAGACAGGAATCGTGTGCCACAGATAGATCCACATGGAATTCTCACTCAGATATCGCCAGAATCCTAATGACGCCACAAGTTCAAGGCGCCTCCGGAGCATAAGCAATAATATAGAGCATCCGCTTCCGTAGGCGATATAAAGCGACCCCGGAGGATATTTATACACCTGTGGATCAAAACTGCCGGAAATCATCCATTCTATTATGACTCCAACCATACACAGGCCGAGCAATAAAATCCTTATGCGGGTGGAAGCTTCCCTGCAGCTCAATGCAACAAATGCGATGAGAGAGTAACCTGAAAGATAGAGTAAATATTCCCTTACTATATCGTGAAATATACCGCTACCCTCCCCTTCCATAGCTTTTACAACCGCCGACTGCACAAGATACCACACTATAGCAACGGCAACCCTCTGCAAACTTGTAAGATGCTCACAAGCTCTCTGGAGCACGGGAAGAGCCAGTGCTACAAGCAGAAACACCCTCATGATCCACACGAAAGGTATCGACGGCCAGTTCAACAGCATATAGGAACCGGCAATGATGCGGGGAGTCATCAGGCGTTCAGGAACGATAGGTAAGAAGAACGACAGAGCGAAAAGTATGCTCAGGAATAACGCCGTAGGAACGTATATCCTCCGGAGTCGTCGAAGACAGTACTCCCCGTATGACCGGTTCGACCGGAAGCAGAGTGCTGAGATGAACACCATTAGTGGGACATCAAATGTCCTGACTGCCATTAACAACGACGGCGCGGAACTATGCGCCACCACCAGAAGCAGCAGCGCAGTTCCGCGCAGGAAGTCGATATATCGATCGCGTTGAGCGGTCATATCAGAATTTCTACATATCGTAACGCTTGATACTGATCACGCCTCCCGACGTAGATCGGAGAGAATTGATATAGATATACGCACGGTATTTTCCGTCGGCCGTTTCCACCCACATGCCGCCTTTTTCTTTCATATTCACGCAGTAGTTAGGCATATCGGCTAAGCGGATAGTCTCGAAATCTATATCATCGATATAAGTCCCGTAGTCGGGTTCATCGGTCAGGTGTCCGTCTATTATACCCCATTCCTTACGGATGTGTACGTCGCGAGTCATTGTCTCAGGCACCTCGAGATTGTCAAGCCACTCTTTATCGGCTGTCGGAGAAGCGAAAACGTGTCCGAATTCCACTCCGAGATTGATTTTATTGCGCCAGAGATAAACGAGGTCGATTTTTTCGGGGAATTCCCGGGCCTCTTCGAGTGTATAAGCTGCCATATCCTCGAGAGAGATGTAGCAGCGCGACTTCGACAGAGTGATATCACGCTTCAGATATTGACGGCTGATCTGATACGGACCCATATCCAGCGATATCGTACGGCCGTCGTCGGCTTTGGCTGTAAAGCGGAAACTTACACTCTCACCGCGTGCTTCTTCCGGAATCCGGTAGTAATAGCGGAGCGAAGCAGCACACGTATCGGTGGTAAATGTCACCGTCGTTTTAGTCCCGTCGTTTACAGAAGGGTCGCCTATCACCACTCCTTCGTCGAAACCCGAAGAGTTGGTGTGGTACGATTTATTCTCAAGCCATGTTTCAGTAGCTCCCGGAATTGAAGCTTCTACAGTACACGACGTCAGTGATCCCGAGCCATATGGAATCGCCATTGCATACACAAAGTAAATGTCATTCCCCACTACATTCGGGCCCTGCGTACGCTTAAGGCACTTATTGTTGATTGGCAGTATCTCGTTATCGTCCTTATCCGAGCAACCGGTGAAGCTAGCTGCGATAAGAGACAGACAGAGAAGCAAATATATCTTTTTCATCTTTTTCCTGTTTTATAGTTTACTGTAGGTGCTGTACAGTTACGTAGATCGTATATGTTTTGCTTACACGGCGGCTGCCCGATGTCACTGTATACTGCCGCGGATGATCGAGATCGGAAAAATCCGTAAGACCTTCTACCTTGGGAGTAAGGATTGCATCGGTTACCAGAGAGAAGCGGGGATAGAGGTGCTTCAGATCCGTACCGTAAGCTACCGTTATATAGATCTCGCAGGCATCGTTATCTATCACTGCATCGCCTACTTTCACAGTTAGGTGATCAGTTCCCGTCAGGTCAAAATTGCTCACATAGCATTCGTCGCGGTCTGTGATCAGCAGACCATCGTCATCAACTGGATTATTATAGCAGCTCGTGAGGCCTGCCATGAGGCTAAGGCACAGGAGCATGGCTGAAAGTATCTTTTTCATAGCTGTAATTTTGCTTTTTGAGGTGAGATTGATTTAGCGCCAGGGCTTGTTCTGTGTGAGATTGGAGTTCTTGTTTCGCTCCGACTCGGGAATCTGGAAGATATAGCACTGCTCATAGTGTAGAGAAGGTGAATTCACCCAGAATTCGTTTTCCTGTGCACCGAAGATATCGTACCACTTATATCCTTTGGATCCTATGCCTCCGTAGATATGTTCGAGACGGCGCCAGCGGCGGAGGTCCCAGATGCGGTGACCTTCGGCAAGAAGCTCAACTATGCGTTCCTGTTCGATTGCCTCGAAGAAGTTATCACGGTTGTTGCACTTGTCGGCTCCCAGAGCGGGAAGGTTGCCGCGGTGACGGATACGGTTTACAAGATTGATACTTTCCTGAGTGGGTCCGTTTAGCTCATTGTCTGCCTCCGCATACATCAGGAATACATCGGCAAGACGGATCACCGGCCAGTTGAAATCACCGTCGGTGCGTTCCTGTCCGGCATAGTTGCGCACGAACTTGCGGAACACATAGCCCGTGGTCGAAAGAATATTATAGGTGGTATATTTGTGTTCCTTTACAGTTCCGTCGGCTTCTACCGAATAGCGTGAGAGCGGACCCTCCCAGTTCTTATATTCGTACTGTGTCATACCCGTTTCCTTAAGCGACATCATGCCCATGCACTGCTCGTAGTTCCACATTATCGATGCCTTCATACGGTAGTCACGGTCGGCATACGTGCGGGGGTTCAGTGTGGAGTTGGGAGTATTGACTGCTGTCTTGCTCGGACTCATCTTCACCATAGGAGTGCAGAAATCGCCGGTAATGGTGCTCTGATAGCGGTCGGCGATATTTGCACGCGGATTTACCCACGACTGCGAATACTGAACAGTACGGCCTGCAAAGTCGCGCATCAGCTGCTCTCCCTGCGACGTACTCGTACCGCCGTGCTGGAAAGTGAACACAAATTCAGGGTCGCCGTTGGCTGTAGGAAGGAAGAGATAGAAATAGTTGGGGAGCTTGTCGGCGCCGCCGAAGCTCTTCACACAACCCGAGATATCGGTGCCGTTGAACACACTTCCCTCAGGCCACATTTCAGCCGGGTCGTCGCATTCGCCGGGCTCGCCTCCACGGAAAAGATCCAGCCCGAAATCATTGATAACACGGCCGAAATCACTGCGGGCTGCAGCGTAAGCTCTTTGAGCCTCGTCTTCCGAAGGTGTAAATGTGTCCAGCTCAGGCCAGCCGTAGTGATTCCACGATGCCCAGTAGAGATTTATTTTACCGCGAAGTGCAATGGCTGCGGGCTTGCTGTAGCGGCCGGCTACTGTTGCTTTTTCAGGAAGCGCCTTCTCTATCTCGTCGAGATCAGCGATAAGATGCGCATATATTGTCGATATCGGAGTGCGGGAGATCGACTCTACCTCCGAATTGCTCTTTACATTCCAGTCGATATAGGGAACGTCGCCCCACCAGGTGATCAGTCGGAAATAAACTAAGGCACGCATAAGCTTACACTCGGCGATGATAGTCTGAAGACTGGTCGCTTCTTCATCACTCTTGGCATTGGGAAGCATTGCCTCTACATTTTCAATCACATAATTTGCCCGGTCAACTGCTCCGAAGCAATATTTGTACATTTTTTCGAAGTAACCGCCGAATCCCCAGGGAAGATAGTCCCAGCGACCCATATAGGCACGCCCGTTATTACCGTTGTTTTCCATGAAGGAGTTTCCTCGCATCTTTACATATTCTCCAAGTCCGTCGAGATAATAATCCCGGCAGAAGAGGTATCTCGTATCGGAGAAAAGACCGGCGAGAGCCGAGGTGGCGTCATCTTCCGTCTTCCAGAAGTTTGCCTTGGAAAGAGAGTCGGTTGGCTCTTGGGTAAGCAGATTGTCGTGACACGAAGTAAGGGTGGCGGCCGATACTAATGCCAGCAGTGCTGCTGATATATATTTTTTCATGATCGGTTTTATTTTTAGGTCGCTTAGAACGATATGTTTATACCCGCGGTGTAAGTACGGGTGGTAGGATAGAGGTCGCCCGAATTGGCGGGTTTCTCCGGATCAAGACCTTCGTAGGAAGTGATAGTCAGGAGATTGTCGGCGCTGAAATACACTCGGAGGTTCTGCACGAAAAACTTCGTGGTGATCTTCCTCGGCACCGTATAGCCGAGCTGGATATTCTTCAGTCGGAAATAGTCCATGCGGCGAAGATTATAGCCGTTCTCTGTCGGATTGGTAGCGTTGCCGCCAAGGCGGGGCCACTCGCCGTCGCGGTTCTCCCAGCTCCATGGCTTCGTCAGATGATCCTCTGTCGGAGTGTAGCTCTGGGTAGGAAGAATAGTACCGTTGTACTTGTTGATCCAGAAGTCGCGTCTTCCTGCAGAGCCCTGCCACAGCATCGCAAAGTCGAAACCTCGCCACTCCAGCTTGGCATTGAGGGCGAAATTGGTGGTGGGTGCATCGCGGAGGCAGTTTACATCGGCTATCTTGTCGTTGCCGTCTATCACGCCGTCGCCGTTTGTGTCAAGTCGGATTATATCACCCGGCTTCGCTCCCTGATCAGCATAATCATATACATCCTGGAAGGTCTGTGCGAGGTCAGAAAGAGCGGGTACATAATATGTGAAATGATAAGGCATGCCTATGTAGATATACCCCTTGTCGAGGAATTCGCCCCAACGCTCGAGATTCATACGGTTGTACGATACATTTGCATTCACAGAGTATATGAATTCTCCGGCACGGTCTCTCCAGGTGAGGTTGGCTTCAAAACCACGGTTGCGGAGATTGCCGAGATTGGCTTTTGGAGCCTCGTAAGCTCCTGTAAGATGAATCGACATCTGCGAATCCTGAAGCATACCGGTGGTCAGACGGTCATAATAGTCAAGTTCAGCGCTCAGACGGCTGTTGAACGTGCTCAGGTCAAGACCGAGGTTGAACACCCTCGTCTTCTCCCACGTAAGATCTTCGTTGAGCATCTTCTGATAAATGAACCCGGTCGCGATAGAGCCGTCGAACATATAATTGTTCTGTGCCATAATCTCGCGCTGCTGATAGGCGCCGACACCGCTGTTGTTACCGAGCAGACCGTAAGAAGCTCGGAATTTTGCATTGTTAAGCCAGTTCTGCACCAGAGGCTTGAACCAGGGTTCCTCGCTCAGACGCCACCCGAGCGATCCCGACGGGAAGAAACCGTACTGATGACCGGGTAAGAATTTGGAGCTGCCGTCAACACGGAAGTTAAATTCAAAAAGATATCGGCTCATGAGGTTATAACCCGCACGCCCGATGAACGAGCGAAGTCCCTGTCGTGAAGAAGTACCGGAGGTAGTCTGCACTGTGGTAAGTGCTGCATTCACTTCAGAGAGTGAAGGGTGAATGCGGTTTGTTCGTGCTGTTGTGTTTGATCGGCTGTACCAGTATTCCTCACTGTAGATCGCCATCAGGTTGATATCATGGATATCGGCGAATACACGGCTGTAGTTCAGTCGGAAATTCATAAGTGTCTTATAGCCGTTGTTGTTGCGGTCGGTGACGCCGACACTCGGCTGTACATACCACAGATCCTTATATGTATCTGTCTGGAAGTTATAGCTCTGCACAGGTATCGGAGCATCTTTATAGTACTGATTATAGTAGCGCAGAGAGTAATCAAGTCGTGCCGTAAAACCTTTGAACGCATTCCATTCCAGGAAAGCCGTACCGTTCAGTTCCTGACGGTTCTCGCGCTTCACCGAGTTGGTGTACACGCAGAGCGGATTGAAGGCCTCCGGTAGTTCTCCGTAAGCCATAGGGCCTCCGTAATGATCCGTCTCCGGATCATAGGGATAGATACCGGCCACCGCACTTCCTATACGGTTGTCCTCGCCATTGAATCCGTTGCTCTGGCAGTAGGAGTAGTTGCTCCAGCTGCCGTCCATTCGCATTCCCGTCTTCAGATTCTTGAGAATCATATAGTCGAAATTCATGCGCGCGTTGAAGCGGTCATAGTCATTGCTTATCTGGAGGCCCTTCTGCTTCATGTAGCCTACCGAAGCGAAGAAATTGGCCTTTTCACCGCCTCCGGTTGCAGATACATTATAGGTCTGCAGAGAACCCGTACGCATTATGTAGTCGAACCAGTCGGTATTCGGATAGCGCACCGGATCTATCATTCCCAGCGCAAGCCACTGGTCTATTGTTCCCTCCTTATAGTTCTGCTGCACACCGTTTGTGCCCGGATTGGTCGCCGCCGAGAGCTGATGAAGGTGAAGCGATGTGGCATAGTCGCTGAGAAGATCGTAGGCACGTGTAGCTTTCTGCCAGCCGTAGGAAGCTGCGAAACTGATCTGTGTCGGACGATCTTTGCTGCCGCTCTTAGTCTTGATGAGGATAACGCCATTGGCAGCACGTGAGCCGTAGACCGACGAAGCCGTAGCATCCTTAAGCACCGAGATACTCTCTATATCATTCATGTTAAGGCGGTTGATATCGACATCCGGCATATCGTCGACAACGATAAGTGGCGAAGAATCGTTGATCGTACCGAGGCCGCGGATCAGGAGGGTACCGCTGTTGTTACCCGCCATACCAGTACTCTGATTCACCGAAAGGCCCGGCATGAGTCCCGACAGTGCCGACGACACGTTTGGCACCGAGCGCGATGTAAGATCCTTGTCTACCGTCACAGCCGATACGGCACCGGTAAGATTTACTTTTTTCTGAGTAGCGTAACCCACTACCACCACTTCATCGAGAGCAAGCTCCGACGGCTCGAGCTCCACATCTATCTTGCTGCGGCCGTTTATCTTCACCTTGCGGGCGATGCAGCCGATATATGAGAACTCAAGGGTTGCGTTCTCATCGGCAATGATCTCGTACCGCCCGTCGAGGTCTGTCGTCACGCCGGTAGTACTACCCTTTACAACTACGGAGGCTCCGATCAGAGGCTCGCCCGATGGCGATTCCGTCACTGAACCGGTGACACTGATATCACGTGCAAGGCCCGCAAGTGAGGTCCCCGCAAGTATCAAGGTCACTAAAACTTTGTACTTCATGTGATTATGGTTTATTTCGATTTAATTATTTACTCGTTGGTCAGCCCGCTGATATAGTCTTTGGGCAGTTTGCCGAAGTGCTCTGCGAAGCACTTCGAGAAGTATGAAGGCGTGTTGAAGCCCACCATATAGCATACCTCGACTATCTGATACCGGCCCGAAGCTAAAAGCTCGGCACTCTTGCTGAGGCGTACTATCCTGATATAGTCGTTCGGCGTCTTGCCGGTCACTCCTTTTACGCGCTTATGGAAATTGGAGCGGCTCATGCAGAACATTCGGGCAAGACCGTCGATATTGAAGTCGGGATTTGTAAGATTTTCAAGAATAAGTTCATTGAGTTTCTTAACGAACTCTGCATTTTCCGCTTCATGAATATCTTCTTTGTGAGGCTTTGAGTAATAGTCCAGAGGCGATTTGATAAAGTTCTCGCGCAGGCGTCGGCGGCTGTCGAGAATACTGTTGGTCTGAGCGCGGAGCTGCTCAACCGAAAACGGTTTCTCAACGTATGCGTCGGCTCCTATGCTCAGCCCCTCGATTTTTGTCTCTGTATCGGTCTTTGCCGACAGAAGTATCACCGGAACGTGAGATATCGATTCGTTGCTGCGTATGGCACGGCAAAGCTCTATGCCGTCCATGTCGGGCATCATTATATCCGATATCACTATATCGGCATTCTTTTCCTCAAGCAGCGAAAATGCTTCCACTCCGTTGGAGGCCACGAGCACGGTGTAAGCGTCCGACAGATTATCTGCCAGGAAGCTGCGGAGCTCATCATTGTCCTCTACTATCAGCACTACCGGCTTAGTCTTCTCTTCCTCTGTGATGAGTTCATTCTTTCCGGCACTTTCCAAGGTCGGTTCTTCTCCGGCTTCTGTCACTGCGTCCGGATCAAGATTGGCAGGAATAGTCAGTATGAAACAACTTCCCTGTCCGTAGACCGACTTCACCGAGATTTCTCCTTTGTGCATGCGGGCCAGACTCTGGGCAAGAGGCAGACCAAGACCGGTCCCCGGATGTTTCCCATGATCATCCACCTGATAGAACGACTCAAAGATGTGGTTCAGATCTTTCTCCTTTATACCCGGACCATCGTCAGAAATCTCGAGCCGGAGAACTGGAGCCTGTTGATTCTCAATCCGCATGCTCACGTCTATCCGTTTGTCGGCAAACTTCATGGCGTTCGACACCAGATTGCCCACAATTTTCTCGAAGGCCTCGACATCTAAGGTGCACTCCACACCCCGCTCTATGCCGCTGCAATCGAGCGTGATCTTATGCAGGTTGGTGAATTCCTCGTATCTGTTGCAGATATTCTGCACTATCTCCGATGCATTGCACTTGGTCAGATGCAGCCGCATGAGCTGCGACTCTGCCTTGCGGAAATCGAGAAGCTGATTGATCAGCTCAAGAAGCCTCTCCACATTGCTCTTCATCACCACCAGATTCCGGCGTGTACGCTCATTGCCGTCGCCCGAAGAAAGAATAGTCTCGAGAGGCGCGCTGATAAGCGACAGTGGAGTACGGATCTCATGCGCTATATTGGTAAAGAATCCGATCTTTGCCTCATAAAGCTCTTTTTCCTTGGCATGGCTGAATTTCACCATTTTACGGCGATGCGATGCATCGAGCCACTTCTTGAGGTAGTACATCGCCGTTATCATCAGCAACGCATATACAAGAAGCATCGAATTCGATAACAGAAGCGGACGGTGCACCATAATATCCTTTTCAATCACCTCGCTCCAGTAGCCGTCGTTGTTCGACCCCTTTATCTGAAATTTATAGGATCCCGAAGGGATATTCATATATTCGATGTGACGGTCAGTGCCTGAAAGTGTCTTCCAGTCCGTGTCATAGCCCACAAGTCGGTAGGCCACCTCATTCTCCTCAGGAGAAAGATAGCTCAGACACGCTACATCGAACCCGAAGGTCGACTCGGAAGCCTCAAGCTCGAGTTTCTCACCGGGGGAGACCGGATAATCCGACGGCTTACCGTTTACCGTCAGGCCCGTTATCAAAAGCCGTGGACCATGGGTATTGCAGCTTATCTCCGACGGTCGGAAAGCAATGAAGCCTCCCGATCCACCGAAATAGAGCATGCCCGTCTTTCCCGAGCGAAGCGACGAATTGTGAGTATAGTGTATCTTAAGCAGCTGCTCGAAATATCTGAAAGTATTTATACTGTAGTCGTCAGAGGAAATCTCCACAAGACCTCCGCCCGTCGACACCCAGAGATTACCGTTTTCATCCTCACGCGTGGAGTAGATGATGTTCGACGGTATTCCGCCTACGCATTCGGTAAACTTCCGCTCAACCTTCCCCGTTGAAGGATTGAAAAGCGAAAGACCCTCGCCTTCAGTACCGACCCAAAGCATCCCTCGCGAGTCAAGGAATATATTGTTGATATTATTACCGGGGAGCGACTCCGGATCATCGGTATGGTTTACGTAGTTTGTGGCGCTTCCGTCGGGGTTAAGCCGGAAGAGACCGTTGAAGTGAGTGGCAAACCAGAGATTTCCTTCGTAATCCTCGAGTATCGTCATCACTGAGGCTGCCGGGAGCACATCTATGGTCCTGAACCCTTTACCGTCGAAGATAGCAGCTCCGCGGTTCGATCCTATATAGATTTCTCCGGCAGACGACTTGAACATCGTATTCACCACATTCGAAGGCAACCCGTCGCCTATCGTATATGTTGCTTTGATATTTCCCGAAGGATACGATGCCACAACTATACCTCGGTTATAATCGCTGATCCACACATCATCACCATTGATGAGCATTCCCTGCACATTGTCCGACAGTCCCTTTACAGGAAACTGCACCATGTGCCGCTTATCGAAAGTGCAGATATTCACGCCGTTATTTCGCGACGTCAGAATCAACTGCCCGTCGGGTGCCTCGGCAATACATTTCACTATGTCATTCGATGCCTTGTTGCTCACCGGTGTCTTCGAATAGAACGAAAACGCGTTTATTCGCGGCGATCTGTACGAAACTCCATAGAAATAGGTTCCTAACCAGAGTCCTCCCTCATCGTCTACAGCTATGGCGAATATACTGTTGTCAGGGAGATTATCATAGCTCACACCGTCGTTGAATGAATGAAGCGTCCGGCTCGCACAGTCGAGCCGCAGCAGACCGCCCTCCGAACCCATTACAAGCTCGTTCGTTCCGTATGGTGTTATCGACTTTATGTTATAGAGAGGTGTCGTCGCCGGTGTAACATCCTTTATATGTATCAGCTTGCCGCTCAGAGGATCATAATTGAACAGCCCCTCTCCTGCCGTGCCTACGTAAAGTGTATTATCAGGATGACGGTACATGGTCAGGATATTGGCACCCGCCAGAGGCGTGGTAGACACTTTTCCAGTCGTAGGGTCCAGGCGGAACAGACCTGCGTTGTCACTTCCCACCCAAAGCATACCCGAGAGGTCCATTGTCATTGCTGTCACGAAGCGCGTCGGCATCTCGGCCTCGTCGAAATGGCACACAACATTCATATCCCCGTCGAGACAGTAGATTCCCTGACCGTAGCAGCCGACCCAGAGACGCCCGTGCTTATCATAGAGAAGGCAGTGGATACTTGTGCGGTCGCTCCCGAACGACTGCCCCTCAAGCATTATATGCCGGAAGTCATCCTTCGCCGGTCTATAGCTGTATAGTCCTTCTTTTGTTCCTACAAGTATATCTCCTGCCTCGGATTCGAGAAGACAGTGTATGAAATTGCTGCCGAGAGAGAGGGTATCATTATCAGCCCGACGGTACACCTTGAAGTTCAGACCGTCGAAGCGGTTCAGGCCGTCGTTAGTACCGAACCACATGAACCCGCGGCTATCCTGCATCACGGCCCAAACACTATTGTGCGAAAGCCCGTCGTCGGTCTGATAGTTGCGGTACAGCGATGCGTCAGCAAGCATCACCGACACTACTATGATGAATATTGTGATAATGAGTTTTTTCATGATACTCTGTTTTCAGTGCAAATTTAACTATCAGCACTTCTCCTCAATGCAACAATATTGTAAAACGATGCAAAGAAATCTCTATCCAGGAGGAATGAGTGTTTTATGGCATTGATTTTTAGTATCGTTTTATCGCCACATAAAATTAATGTGGTATTTTTGCTCTTGCATTGGCAAGCGTGCTCTTTCATGGCATTTAACTGCCGGATCAGTATTTAAGGATGACACAAAAATAGATAAACATAATCACATGGACAATCATCAGTACGGATTTTTTGACGACGCGGCGCGAGAGTTCGTCATTACGGATCCTGCCACTCCTTACCCTTGGATCAATTACCTTGGAAATAGCGATTTCTTCGGTCTCGTCAGCAACACTGCCGGAGGATATTCTTTCTATAAGGATGCTAAATTCCGGCGTATAACCCGTTACCGCTACAACGGAGTTCCTGTCGATCAGGGCGGACGGTATTTCTACATTAAAGACGGCGAGACCGTATGGAATCCCGGCTGGAAACCATGCCGCACGCCTCTTGATTTCTATGAGTGCTGTCACGGCATGGGATATACTCGTATCACAGGTCGCAAGAACGGTATCGAAACAGAACTTCTCATGTTTGTACCTCTCGATACCCCCGCCGAAATTCACCGCTTGAAGATCCGCAACCTCGGCACCACGCCACGTCGAATATCTCTCTACAGCCTGGTGGAGTGGTGCCTGTGGAACGCGTCTACCGATATGGAAAATTTCCAGCGCAACTTCTCTACCGGGGAAGTGGAAATCGACGGTGCCGCTATTTATCACAAAACTGAGTATAAGGAGCGCCGCAATCACTACGCTTTCTACGCCGTAAATAGTCCAATCGACGGTTTCGATACCGACCGCGAGACTTTCATCGGTCTCTATAACGGTTTCGACACCCCTCGCTGCGTCATGGAGGGCCGTTCGGGCAATTCAATAGCTAACGGCTGGAGTCCTATAGCTTCACATCGCATCGACATCGATCTGCAGCCCGGTGAAGAGAGGGAGTTGGTGTTCATTCTCGGATATGTCGAGAACAACGACGATGAGAAATTTTCTCAGGAGGAATTAGAGCGCAAGCGTCGCGGCGAACTCCTGTCGTCTCAAGCTTCCGATGTCACGCTTGTAAATAAAACTGCTGCTCGCCAGCTCATGCGCCGGTTCTTTTCCCCGGGAGCGGTCGACGCCGCTTTTGCCGATCTCGCTTCTATGTGGGACAACCTTCTCGGCCAATTCTCCCTGAGTAGTCCCGATCCAAGATTCGACCGCATGGTGAACATCTGGAATCAATACCAGTGCATGGTCACATTCAATTTCTCCCGCTCGGCTTCTTTCTTCGAAAGCGGAATAGGACGCGGCATGGGATTCCGCGACTCCAATCAGGATCTCGTCGGTTTCGTACATCAGATTCCTCAAAGAGCACGCCAACGAATCATCGACATCGCTTCAACTCAATTCCCCGACGGTGGCTGCTATCATCAATATCAACCGCTTACACGCCGTGGCAACAACGACATCGGTGGCGGATTCAACGACGATCCTCTCTGGCTGATATTCGGCACAACTGCATACCTCAAGGAAACAGGCGACTTCTCTATTCTCTCGGTGTCCTTATCATAATGCATCTCGACAATCACCGAGTCTGCTTCAAGTTGCGGAT
>CAYYQS010000003.1:14673-39875 GCA_964472555.1 uncultured Bacteroides sp. | reverse complement strand
TCGCAGGTATCCCCTGGCCTAAGGAACTGAGCCCTTCGTTCGACCTTATCGCCAAGGCTAACGCATCAATGGCCGTATTCTCAGCCGGTATCACCCTTTCGGCTATCAAGATTCAGATCAACTGGCAGGCCGTTCTCGGCTCTATCATGAAGATGATCGTGATGCCTGCAGTAGTGCTGATCCTCGGTCTTCTCTTCCACATGGACCCGCTGAACCTGAAGATGCTCGTAGTAGCAGCAGCTCTTCCCCCAGCCTTCTCGGGTATCATCATCGCCGACGAATACGACACTTACGTTGCTACCGGTACATCGTCGCTGACCCTCTCCGTGATCCTCTTCGTAGGCTTCTGCCCGCTGTGGATCTGGCTCACCGACCTTGCAATAGCAGCATTCTAACCGACCTTTAAACCCTAAACTAAATGTCGCCCCGACCGCGCTCAACGCGCAGCCGGGGCGACTTGATTAGAATCATACCATTCCCCCGGTCGACAAATCACATGCAGAAAAGGGGGATGAAAGGGAGAGAGTCAAAACCCAATTACTAATCTACCTTAAACGGTTGTGAAAGAGCTGATTCTGTATTATCACGATTAAGAGCTGATATAGCGTAACTACCTATTTTGGAAGCTGTCCAGGTTGGCTCCGAAACGAGAGCCGTGAGCGAAGCTGAGTAGACGCCGTCGGTCGACGAGGGCTTCACGGTGTAGATCGCATAGCGCACGCCGTCGCCCTGAGATGTCCAGGAGAGAGTGCGTCCGTCGGCGGTGATGCCGGTTACTTCTGCGGGGGCAGCTGCAGAAGTGCGACCCATGAAGGGGATAAGAGCCTTCTGTGCATACATCTGCTGCAGGCGGCTGAGAATGTTGATCTTATTCTCGTTGAAGCAGGTTGCATTGAAGAGGAATGAGCCGATAGAGCTTGTTTCGCGCGAGATACGGAACTGATCGCTGAGCTGATCGAGGGTCTGGTAGGGAGCACCCTCGGCAGGCACACCGAAGCGGTAGAGGGCATGGCCTACAGCGTAGGCTGCGCTGAAGTGGTTTGTATCCCACCACTTGCACATCTTGGTGTAGTTCATGGCAATGTTTGTGGTGGAGTTGTAGAGCTGGGGCACCACAAGGTCGATCCAGCCTTTCTCGCACCACTTGCGCACGTCGGCGTAGAGGTCGTCGTAGTTCTGGAGGCCGTTGGAGTCGGAACCGTACACGGGATCGCTAGCGCGGTTGCGCCAGATGCCGAAGGGCGAAATCGAGAAGATTACGCCGGGAGCCTTGGTGACGATGAGATTGTGAATGCGCTCGATGACGTCGTCGACCTGAGCGCGGCGGAAGTCGCCTACGTTGCTGAATCCGGCTCCATACTTCTTATAGTCGTCGGCGTCGTCGATAGCCACTCCCGACTTCGGATAGGGATAGAAATAGTCGTCGAAGTGTATGCCGTCGACATCATATTTTGTGATGACGTCGTCGATGACGTTGACGAGGAGATCCTTCACCTCGGGGCGGGCCGGACGGTACATGAGAAGGCCGTCGTAGTTCATGGTCCAATCGGGGTGAAGTTTCGCCGGGTGATTAGCGGCGCCGCTCACAGCAAAAGAAGAAGCGCTGTTGGAGATACGGTAGGGGTTCATCCATGCGTGGAATTCGAAGCCACGCTTGTGTGTTTCCTCAATCATCCAGCCGAGGACGTCGTAGCCGGGATCATTGCCCTGCTTTCCGGTGATATATTCGCTCCAGGGCTCGATAGAGGAATTATAGAATGCGTCAGCGCAGGGGCGGATCTGCATGATCACTGCGTTGGCGTTATATTTTTCAAATTTATCGAGGTAGTTGATGAATTCTTCTTTCTGAATTTTCTCAACGTTTGCTTTGGGCCAGTCCATGCGTCCGACAGTAGCCACCCATATACCTCGGATTTCCTTATCGGGCAGAGTGTAGGTGACGATAGTGGGCTCTGTGGGAGTGGGTGTGACGGGAGTCTCGGGAGTAGGCTCGTCGGGAGTGGTAGGCTTAACGGGTTTGGGCTCGTCGTCGCCGCAAGAAGCGAGAACGGCAGCGCCTGCGAAGATGAGTGGCAAGAGAATGCCGAGTCGTTTTTTAGTCATTGTGTGAATGTGATTGGTTTGGAGAAAGGAGATTAGGATTTAGAAAAGCGCGGCAGGGCAGTTTTTGCCCCACCCTGCCGCGCGGGAGTATTAGCGAATAATACGAAGTGTATTCTTTCCGGCGCGGACGATGTAAACACCGCCTGCGAGAGTGTTGGCGTCGATTTCGGTGCCACGAGCTATGCAGATACCTGCAGTAGTGTAAACTTCTGCCTCTTCAGTAGCGCGGATGATGCCTGCGCTGTAGGTGATAGGAGTTTCGCAGATCTGCGACTCAATACCGTCGGTAGAAACAGAGATAGTGCCGAGAGCTGTGGTGGTGTACTCGTTCTTTTCTTTGGGAAGAGCCCAAGCACCGATACCACCGGTTTCGTTAGCGTTGTTGAAGATGATGTAGAGGTTGTCGGCAGCGTCGAAAGCGATGTCGAAGGGACGGTTTCCGTAGGGAGCTAACGAGAAGCTGTAGAGCTTGGTAAGCGAAGGAATTCCGTCTTCGCCCCATGCGATAGAAGCTACGGTGAATGTAGCGCCGTTGCCGCTGTCGGCTACGCAGATAAGAGAGTAGTCGGCGTTAACACCCATTGCGCCTACAAGGCCGGAGCCGAGGAAGATGCTCTTGTCACCGGTCTGGAAGTCGAGTTCACCATTGGCATTGAGGTGATAGATGCATGCATTAGCAGCCGATTCCTGCCAACGGTACTGGCAGAGCCAGAGACCACCACGACCGTCGGAATAGATACGATGGTTGGAGTTTATATAGCCTTCGGGATATCCCCAGTCGTGAGTAGGAGCTGTAGCCCAGGGAGTAGCGAGGTCGCCGATAGCGTAGACCATTATATTTTCGTATTCAGTGGGGCCGTAGTCTTCGTCGGAGGTGTAGAGGATACGGTTTTCACCTTCGCCGTAGAGGGCGAGATCCTGAATAGATCCGTGAATAGCGGTGCCATCGATAGTCATGAGGCCGTTACCGTCTTTTTCACCTGCAGCGAAAACGTCGTTCCAGTCTTCGGCGAGCTTGCCGGGAGCTGCCCAATATACACCGTTAGCGGCATCATCGCCCCAAGAGCAGATGAATACGTCGCCATTGTCGGCTACTGCAACGTTGTTGGGGCTTGAAGCACTCTTTTCAGGCCATTCGATGCCACCGGTATAGGCAGTTTCGTTGATAGGCTCGAGAGCTGCATTGAAAGCGTAGAGACCGGTTTCGGTGCGAGCGCCTTCCTGACCGGGAGTAGCGGGTGTAACGGTATAGATAGTACCGAACGCGGGGCTCTGCTGGTGGTTGTCGACAGCGATACCGCGAGCTGAAGAAGTCTGAATGTCGGTGTTTGTACCGTCGGTGAGGAGGGTTACCTCGGAAACGGCAGCTGCCGATACGGTGAGGGACCAGGTGTAGGTGCCGGGCTCAGCGTTGATCGACGGCATGTCTAAGGTGTTGAGGCCTTTTTCGCAAGCGCCGAGGTCGGCAGTAGCAACGATGGTCTCACCGTCGAGGAGGTTAAGGATCACCTTGTCGGCCTTATCGTTGAGGATAAAGCTGATTTTGCCGTTTTCAGCCTTAAGGCCGGAGGCATACACGTTTGCACCAGCCATTGCGGGCATAGCACTAAGCACGAGAGCAGCGAAGGGGAGTAAAACTTTCTTCATGTCTGTGTTTTTTAGGTTATTAGTATAAAGTGATTAGTTAAAGCTTTGAGGGTCGGGATTGGACCGGCCCTCAAAGCCGGGTTTAAGATTAGCGGATGATGCGGAGGGTCTGAGCACCTGCGCGGACGATGTAGACACCGTGAGCAAGAGCGGTGGCATCGATTTCGGTGCCGCGGGCTACACAGATACCGTTGATGTTGTACACTTCAGCTTCCTGCTCGGCGCGGATGATGCCGGAGATGTAGCTGATAGCTGTCTCGCAGATCTGCGACTCAACACCTGTGGGGATCACAGAGATGAGGCTGAGAGCGTTGGTGGTGTATTCGTTGTTCTCTTTGGGGAGAGACCACGAAGCAATACCACCGGTTGCACCGTCGTTGTTGAACATGATGTAGATGTTATCGGCAGCGTCGAATGCAATGTTCCAGGGACGATTTCCATAAGGATCGAGAGAATGACTGTAGAGCTTTGTGAGCGAGGGAATACCTTCTTCATCCCAAGAAATGGAAGCTACGGTAAAAGTAGCACCATTTCCGCTATCGGCCATAGCTAAAAGTGTACCGTCGGCATTAACTGCCATAGCACCAGTGGGAGCGCAACCTCTGAAGATAGATCCGTCGCCGGTGTGGTAGTCATAATCACCTTTAGAATTGAGGTGGATAATACTTGGGTATGTTTCCGATTCAACTTCGCGATATTGCGAAACCCAAAGACCTCCACGAAGGTCAGAAGCCAGACGGTGGTTAGCGTTTGTCCAGTAAGGATGGCCCCAGTCTTCCGAAGGTGCAGTATCCCACGGTTTTGCAAGGGTACCGATATTGTACACGAGAACATCTTCCGGCTTGCTTCCGTTAATATCTTCATCGGAGGTGTACATTACACGCTTTTCACCTTCGCCGTAAAGAGCGATGTCCTGAACAGAGCCATGAATAGCGACTCCGTCGATTGTGAGAAGACCTGCAGCGTTCTTAGAGCCTGCAGCAAATACGTCGGTCCAATCACCTGCGATAGCATCGGGAGCACACCAATATACGCCTGCCTGAGGACTGTCGTCCCAAGAGCAAACGAAGATGTCACCATTATCAGCTACGGCAAGGTTGTTGGGGCAGGAAGAACTATTAGCTTTCCAGGAAATACCTCCGGTATAAGCAGTCTCGTTTATGGGCTCAAGAGCGGCATTGTAAGCATAAATACCTGTCTCGATGCGGGCTCCTGCATGATTGTGCAATGTAGGAGTAAGAGCATAAATATTACCGAATGCAGGGCTCTGCTGGTGATTATCTACAGCGATGCCGCGACCTGAAGATACCTGAATATTTTCATTGCTACCGTCGGTAAGCAGAGTAATTTCGGTGACGGGAGTAGCAGTAGTGGTAAGAGACCAGTTGTAATTTCCAGCTTTGCTGATGTTGATAACGGGCATGTCTACCACATTGAGACCTTTTTCTCCGCTGCCGAGGTCGGCAGAGAAGATAGTTGTGCCGTCTTTGATGATGTTGAGGGTAACGTTATCGGCGATGTCGTTGAGGATAAAGCTGATCTTGCCGTCTTCTACCTTGAGGGCGGAAGCGTAGACATTAGCTTTAGCCTTGGGAGTCATCGCGTCGAGAGTGATGAGGTCGTTAGAAAGAGTGGTGTATTCGTTCTTTTCCTTAGGAAGAGCCCAAGCAGCGATACCACCGGTAGCATTTGCGTTATTGAACAAGATATATACGTTGTCTACAGCGTCGAAAGCGATGTCGAACGGACGGTTCCCATACTGTGTCCAAGCTTCGGTGTAGAGTTTGGTAAGAGAGGGTATACCATTTTCATCCCATGATATCGAGGCAACGGTAAAAGTCTTATTGTTGTCACCTGCGGCAACACAGATAAGGGAACCATCGGCATTAACGCCCATAGCTCCAAGAGGGCCGGAACCTGTAAAGATATCCTGACTTGCGGATTCATAGTCTACCACTCCTTCAGAATTCAAGTGGAAAACACAAGGATAAGTGGTACTTTCACCCCAGCGATATTGCGAGAGCCATACGCCGCCACGCTGGTCGGAGTATATGCGTTGATTGGTGTTGGTAAGCTTTGCAGGGTGTCCCCAGTCGTAAGTAGGAGCTTTATCCCAAGGCGCCGAGAGATTACCAATGTCGTAGACGAACACGTCTCCTACATTATCATTAATATCCTCATCGAGAGTATACATTATACGGTTTTCACCCACTCCATAGAAGGCCATATCCTGAATGGAGCCGTGAATCTTTGTGCCATTGATAGTGAGCAGACCTGCACCATTTTTAGTGCCTTCGGCAAAGACATCGGACCAATCGCCTGCAAGATTCTCAGGTGAAGTCCAGTAAATACCTGCATTTGAATTGTCGCCCCAAGAGCAAACGAAGATGTCGCCGTTGTCAGATACAGCAATATTGTTAGGTGTGGAAACACTTGTAGCCCAAGTGATACCACCGGTATAAGCGTTTGTATTTATCGGTTCGAGAGCTGCATTGAAAGCGTAAACACCGGTCTGGACGCGAGCGCCAGCCTGTGCATGGCTCGAAGGAGTTACGGTGTAGATGCTACCGAACGCCGGGCTCTGCTGGTGGTTATCAACAGCGATACCGCGGCCTGAAGAAACCTGAAGGTTTGTGTCGGAGCCGTCGGTAAGTGCGGTAATTTCTGTGACGGGCGCGGCCGAAACTGTGAGCGACCAGTTGTAGGCCGAGCTCTCGGTGATGGTAATTGCAGGCATGTCGACCACGTTGAGGCCTTTCTCTCCGCTACCGAGGTCGGTTGTGTTGACAACCTTACCATCTTTGATGATATTTAGCACAACCTTGTCGGCTTTGTCATTGAGGACGAAATGGATCTTTCCGTCTTCAACCTTGAGGCCCGAAGCATAGACGTTGGCACCGGCCATTGCGGGCACAGCTCCAAGGGCTAAGGCTGCCAAAGGAAGTAGAATTTTCTTCATGGGTGTTTTTTAGTTATTGTGAATGATTGGTATTACCTCCGGGGAGGCGGAGAGTGACTCCCCGGAGGGTATATGAAAGAATTTATTTGATAACCTTGAGGGTCTGCTTACCGGCGCGAGCGATGTAAACGCCGCCAGCGAGCTGAGAAGCGTCGATAGTGTAGCCTTCGGCCACCTTCACGCCATAGGCAGTGAAGATTTCGATGAATTCACCCTTAGCAGAGAAAGTGGTGCCGTCGAAGA
Organism: uncultured Bacteroides sp.; assembly: GCA_964472555.1. Classification (GTDB taxonomy): domain Bacteria; phylum Bacteroidota; class Bacteroidia; order Bacteroidales; family Muribaculaceae; genus CAG-873. Next base: position 32,923 of record CAYYQS010000003.1, on the reverse strand, counting down.
AGATGTTGTGGTTTTCGATTTCGCTTGCGAATACACCGGCAGCGATCTTCACGGGAGTGTTTGCAGTGGTGGTGTATTCGTTGTTCTCTTTGGGGAGAGCCCAAGCGCTGACACCGCCACCATTGTCGTTGTAGACAACGTAGAGGTTGTCGGCAGCGTCGAAGTCGGCATCGAAGGGACGTGAGCCGTAGGTCGAGCCCATGGCGTAGAGAGCAGTGAGGGTGGGCTTGCCGGATTCGTCGTAGGTAGCCTTAGCCACGCGGATGTCGGTCTTACCGGCGATAGCAATGAGTGAGCCGTCGTGGTTAACAGCGAGAGCGCCACCGATCGGGCCGGAAGTCTTGAAGATTGTCTGGTCGCCGCAGAAGTAGTCCCATTCGCCCTTTGCATTGAGGTGCATAACGCAGGGATACTGGTCGGAGTTGGTGTCGCGGTACTGGCAAACCCAGAGACCACCGCGGCCGTCGGCAGCGAGCGACTGGTTCATGTTCACGAGGTGACCGCCGAAGTTACCGTAGGTCTTGTCGGGAGTCTTGGTGTAGTTTTCGCGAGCGGTACCGATGTCGTAGCGGAGGAGGTAGCCTTCGTCCTTGGCAACACCAACTTCATTCTTGATGTAGTCTTCGTCGAGAGTGAAGAGCTTGGTGTTTTCGCCCGAGCCCATGATTACGAGGTCGTTGCAAGAGCCGTGGAGGAATTCGTCGCCGATATTATATACACCTGCCGCTCCGGTGAATGTACCGCCGAAGAGGGGGTGGCAGGAACCTGCTGGATCGGCAGGATCGAGAACGTGTACACCGGCGAGCTCGCCGTCGTTCCAGTCGCAGAGATATACGGTGCCGTCTTCTGCTACAGCAGCGTGGTAGGGCGACGAGTTGCCTGTCCAGTTCACACCGCCGGTGAGGGCGTGTGTGCCCTGGCCGAGGGGATCGCCGAATGCGGGGTCGAGGATGTAGACGCCGGATTCTTCGCGGGCGCCCTTCTTACCGCTGGGAGCGCAAGAGGTGACGTAGATGCGGCCGAAGTAGGGGCTGGTCTGGTTGCGGTCGATAGCGAGGCCGCGGGCATTTGCGATGTCGAGCATGGGATCGCCGTTTTCGGTGATCTGCTTGGGTTCGCCTGTGAGGGCTTCGGCACGAGCGGTTACGGACCAGTTGTATTCACCGGCAGCAACTTCGCTCGAGGGTATAGCGAGGGTAACCTTACCCATGGCCTGCGGACCGAAGTCGATAGTCTTGACGATCTTGCCGTCCTTGATGAGGTTGACAGAAACAGAAGTAGCGTCGGCGTTGAGGAGGAAGCTGATCTGGTTGCTGTCGAACACCTTGAGGTCGGAAGCGAAGATAGCGGGCTGAGCGAAGTCGGTAGAGGGGTCGTAGGAGGGGTCGTTGAGCATAGCGATAGGACCGCGAACCTTGGCAGCCTCGCATACAACGTCTTCTTCGTAGGTATCGTAGCCGTCAGCCTCGATCTTGATGTGGTAGGTGCCGGGCTGGAGAGCGGGGAAGTAGAAGTAGCCGTTGTAGTAGTTGTCGGTGATGTAGGTTTCGTTCACGCCGTTGCCGGTGAGGGTAACCTTGGCTCCGTTGATGGGCTTGTACTGGTCGTGGTCGCCTGCGGTAGCGCCGAGGAAGAGGGGATCGCGGAAGATACGCTTGCCGTCTTTGGCGGCGCCGCAGATGTAGCCTACCTTGGGCTGCTCAGCGCCGAGCGACTCGCAGATGCCGGTGAAGAGCTGGAAAGCGATCTGCTTGCTGTAGTCTTCAGAGAGCATGCGGTGAGTTTCTGGCTTATAGTCGTGGAAGGCGATCTCGGCGAGGTAGCCGGGGATCCAGAGGTGACGGAGCACAGCGAGGTGGTAGCCTTCGGTCCAGCCGGAGTAGAAAGCGGAGTCGGCAACAGCGTAGGGGCTGCTGGGGCTCTTAAGCGACTGCCAGCAAGTGACGGGGTTGTCGTGGAGGTGCTTCCAGCCGGTGATAGCCATTGCTTTGGACTCGGGAAGGTCGGGATCGTTGATGTTGAAAGCCTGACCGGGACGGGGGTCGGCACCACGGAAGATGGTGAGGAGGTAGTTGGCACCGTTGCCGTTGGAGTGGATCGAGAGGAACATATCGGCTCCCCAAGCGGTGGCTTCTTCACCGATTTCGAGCATGATACGGTCGTCCTGAATACGGTTTTCGGTACGCGACATCTTCACCTCGGCACCGGCTTCCTGGAGAAGACGGCGGAGTTCGAGACCGCGCCAGAGGTTGTGCTTGGACTCCCAGCAACCTTCCTCACATACAGTGGGGAAGGGAATTGAGGGATTCCAACGGTCGGTAGAAACGGAACCGTCGGGGCGGTAGCCGTTGCCGAACTCTCCGGGGATACGCACTCCGGAGGTGGCTTCAAAGCCACCGTGACCGGGGTTGATGTACACCTTCTTGCCGGAGAGATCCTGGGCACCCGCTGCGAACGAACCGAGCGAGAGAGCCACGAGGGCTGCGATTGCAAGTTTTTTCATTGTGATTCGCTGGTATTGATTTATTATTTGTTTTTATTAACTTCTACGAGGATGAATCCTGAGCGGGGAGCGGCTGCCATGAGGCGGAGAGTACCATCGGGGCCGAGTCCGGCACCTGTATTGGCTGACCATGCCGAGCACTTGCCGCCTGAGAGGCCGTAGCTCCAGAGGACGTCGTGGTTGCTGTCGCTGAAGTCGGAGAATGCCATTACGGTGTTCATGCCGGAAGAGAGGTCGTAGACGCGGAGAGTCTGGGCACCGTTGTAGCTCCAGGAGAAGCAGTTTGTGGTGATCATGTAGCGCTCGCCGTTGAAGTTGACCACGCGGGCATCGTTTTCAGCTGTAACGGGGAATTCGCATCCTTCTTTGGGATCGATGCGGTTGAGAAGGTTGAGGTCGATGTCGACGAGGAGGATGGTGCGCTGATAGGTTGAAGTGAGGGTGTAGATTCCTTCTTCGCCGATTACGGGGTTGATACTTCCGTAGTAAGCGACGCTGTAGGGCGGAATAACCTTTTCGGGTTCCTGGGCGAGGGTGTTGAAGTTCTCGACCTTGAAGCGGAGAGCCTCGTCGCCTGCCACGTGAGCGAAGAACCAGATGTAGCCGTTACCGTTCTCGTCGATGGTGAGGCTCATGTTGTCGCCCCAGCGGCCTTTGACGTTGGTGTCGTCGGTCATTTCGAGGAGAGTCTCGCAAGTAGCGTCGGCGCTTGCCCAATGGTAGATCTTGAGGGGCTGGTCGGCACCGAGAGAAGTAGTAAGGTTGCAGGCGTAGTAGTGTCCGTGAGCTATACCACCGGCGCTGACGGTGAATGTACCGCCTTCGATACCGGTGGTGTCGAGCTTGCGGGGAACGGGCGAACCGGCCTTGGCATCGTCCCACTTGATGATAGAGGGATTTGTGCCGCCTTCGCGGGAGAGGAAGAAGAAGTTCTCGCCGTCGAACTGAGCCCAGCGTGTGTTCTCGGCCTCGAAGTCGGCCCAGATAGTTGTTGTAGCCGAGTAGTCGAATACGAGAGCGTTCTCGAAGTCGGCGCCGAAGGTGGGCACACCGGCGAAGGAGAGGTCGTAGGTGGTAGTGAGGCCGAGGAAGTCGAGCTCGATCTTGCCGGGGTTGGCGGCGTAGATCTTACCGTCGGTGCTCTCGGTGAAGGTGTACTTTGTGCGACGGGGCAGGAGGTTGACCTGAGTGATGCTTGCGGTAGCGGAGTTCTCACAGTTGAGATATACGGTACCGGTCACGTCGCTGACGAAGCCTGTGCAGGTGTTGCCCTGATCGTCGATACACTCGATAGAGCGGACGATAGGCGATGAAACGGGGTCGAGGATGTCGAATGAAGCGCGGTAGACGGTGGAGTTGAGGTTGTTTACCACGGTGATGTCGGCCACGCCGGTGCTCACGTCGTAGCTCTCTTTGTCGAGAGAGGCTCCGAGGGAGAGCTTGGTGGTGAAGCGGACTGCCTCGATGTCGGTTTCAGCGGGGATAGTGAATTCTATTGTCTTGTTTTCCTCGTCGAGAATACCGTTGATAGTCTCGGCTCCGGTGAAGCCGCCGTTGTTGACGGCGATGCTGAAGATATAGGTCTCACCCGACGGATTGTCGTACTTGGTGTCGTCGCTGCAGGAAGAGAAACCGGCGAGAGCGGCAGCGCACGCAAGAATGACTGATTTATGATATAGTTTCATATTGTTGATCTTTTTTGTAGGTTATCACTTCCATTCGGGATTCTGCTCGAGTTCGTAGCCGTTCTGCTTGAAGAGCTGAATCTGGTCGGTGGGAATGGGGCGGATATAGTCGCGGGCCTGGGGCGCGGGGCGGCGGTTAGCCACGGGGGTAACCACGAGGTAGCCTTCGGTTTCGCCTGCGGGGAGCACGGCCTTTGTCTGGTCTGCCTTGGGGAAGTCGGCGTAAGCGATCCATGCGCCCACTTCGATAGCAGGATTGTATTCGCTCCAGCAGTAGATGAGTTTCTTCCAGCGCTTGAGGTCGTCGAGGCGCGAGCCTTCGAAGGCGAGCTCTACGCGGCGTTCACGACGGATTTCCCAGAGGATAGCGGGCACGTCGGTGTCGCGCATGGGGTCGTCGTAGATGTTGCCGTCGACAGCGGGCTGGCCGTTGATGATCTGGAGTGCGGGCATCTCGACACCTTTGCGGGCGCGGAGGACGTTGATCGACTTGTCGAGGTCGGCCTGTGTGAGGTTGCCGAGCTCGTAGCAGATTTCGGCATAGGACACGAGGATTTCACCAAGACGGTACTGGGGGCAGTCGGTGACGTTCTTGGCATTTGCGGTGTAGAGCTGGTCGGAAGTGCCTTCGAGGGCGCGGTCCATGTATTTGCACATGGAGAAACCGGAGCGTGAGTAAGCGGCACCTGCCACATCCTCACCGGCGATGTAGTACTTGTCGGGACGGATGATCATAGACAGACGGGGATCGCGGTCGGCGAAGTATTCTTCTGCTGTCTTGGGGCAGTAGAAGCGGTCTTTCTCGTAGACGGGGAGACCGTCGGATGCGAGGAAGGAGTCGGCGAAGTCGCGGTTGGGGCCTGCCTGAGGCTGGAGGTAGTTGTAGTTGAGCACGCTGTGACCGTTCTTGGTGTCGATGTAGCGCTTGTAGAGGAGCACTTCGGGATTACCGGCGAGGTCGTCGGAGCAGAAGAGGCTTGCGTAGTCGGAAGCGAGGGAATACTTGCCGGAGTTCATCACGGTGAGACATGCGTCTTTTGCGAGTTCGAGGCACTTGCGTGCGAGCTCGGCGTCGCGGCCGTGATATTTGAGGAAGGTACCTTCGCGGAGCATTGCGCGGGCGATCATGGCAGCAGCCACGTATTTATTCACAAGGAGTTCGTCCTGCTCTTCGCGGATATTCTCGAGAGCGTAGCGGAGGTCGGCGATAACGTTGGGGATCACCACCTTCTCGCGGCTGTCGCGAGGCTTGTAGAGTGAGTCGAGCTCGGTGCTGTTGATACGTGTGGTGTACCACTGCGAGTCGCCGTAGCGGAATGAGAGGTCGGAGTACTCGATACCGCGGAAGAGGCGTCCGATACCTGTCCAGTGAGCGCGGGCAGCGTCGTCGATGTTGGCAACGCGGTCTACTCCGGCGAGGAAGTAGTTGGCGCGGAGGACATAGGCGTAGGTGTAGGAAGCGTCGGTACCGCTCACCACGAGGTAGGGCCAGTTGGTCTGGGTTACGTCGGAGAAGTTGTCGGTGAGCTTCTCGTTGTATCCGTAGTTGCCGCTGTAGCCGGTGAAATATGAGGGATAGAATCCGTTTGCGTAGATGCGTATGTGGTCTTCGGTCTGCCAGTACTCGGCGTCTTCGATCTGGTCTACGAGAGCGACATCAAGGAAGTCGTCGCACGACGTGAGGCCAAAGCCGAGGAGAATAGCGGCTGCCGGAAGAAGATTTTTAATACTCATATCGTAATGATTGATTGAGGGTTAGAAAGTGAGTTGGAGACCAAAGGAGTATTCCTTGGAGAAAGGATAGCTACGGCCGATATAGCCGCCGTCGCCGGTTGCTACTACAGTCTCGGGGTCGATGGGCACACCTTTGAGTTTATCCCAGGTTGCGAGGTTCTCGAGAGAAACGTAGATACGCACACGCTGGAGGCAGAGCTTGCGGAGCACGTTCTGAGGCAGTGAGTAGCCTACGGTGATGTTCTTCAGACGGCAGTATGCCATGTTGAGAAGATAGCGGCTCTGCTTCTTGAAGTTGGGGTTGGCGCTCTGGTAGTTGAGGGCCCAGGGACGGGGATAGAATGCGTCGAGGTTGTCGGGGCTCCAGTAGTCCATGTGGTGCTGGTAGTAAGCTTCACCGAAGTGCCAGCCGGGGATTACGAGCTGACCTGTACCCCAGAGGTCGCGTTTGCCTACGCCCTGGAAGAAGATGCCAGCGTCGAAGCCCTTGAATGTGAGGTCGAGGCGTGCACCGTACTGGTAGCGGGGAGTTGTGTTGCCTATCACGGTCATGTCGCCGTGGTTGTCGAGGGTGGGCACGCCGTTGGTCTTGCCGTCGTCGATTTCACCGTCGCCATTGAGGTCGACATACTTCACGTCGCCGACACCGAAGCGGAACGACTGACCGTACTGGTCTTCGAGGTATTTCTGCGAAGCAACGCCTTCGGCCATGCCGATGATGTTGCCAGCTTCGTCGTAAGCGAAGTCGTCGGTGGTGAAGAGGCGGTCGGTCTCGTAGCCCCAGATTTCACCGTAGGTCTTGCCGTTGTACACGTAGTCGCAGCGGCGTTCGGTGGGATTGACATTGCTGTAAGTACCCTTTGCATCGCTGACGTTGGCAGAAATGTTCACGCCAAGGCCGAAGGAGAAGTTGTGGTGGAAGTCAACAGCGAGTTCCCAGCCGCGGGTGTTGATGTAACCGTAGTTGGTCATAGGAGCTGTCTGGCCGAAGGTCGAGGGTACGGAAGCACCGGTGTTGATAAGGTCGGTGGTCTTGCGGTTGAACCAGTCGAAGCTAAAGCCGAGACGGTTGTTGAAGAAGCGGAGGTCGACACCTACGTCGGTGGTGGTAACCTTTTCCCATGTGAAGCCGTTGGCGAGGGCCTTGGGCAGCGAGAGGGTGTAGAGACCGTTCTCATCTACGATCCAAGCGGTTTCGCTCATCGACATGATAGCGCGGAAGAGGTTGTTGGAGATACGGTCGGAACCGATCTGACCCCAGGAAGCACGGATCTTGAAGAAGTTCCATGTGGGGCTGAGCGACTCCATGAATTTTTCGTTGCTTACAATCCAGCCTGCGGAGAACGAAGGCAGTGCAGCCCAGCGCTGGTCGCTCGGGAATTTCGAAGAACCGTCGTAGCGGAAGTTGGCTTCGAGGAGGTAGCGGCTCTGGTAGTCGTAGTTCACGCGGGCGAAGAAACCGGCGAGGTTGTTCTTGTTGTTGTAGCTGTCGGCATACATTTCGCCGGTAGCGAGAGAGATTTCGGGCTTGTCGTTGATCAGCGGATCGAGCTTGCGGGCTACGTTTCCGTAGGTGTGGTTGCTTTCGATGTTGGTACCGACGAAGGCTGCGATGTTACCGTACTTTTCGCTGTCCCATTTGTAGCGGAGAAGGGCGTTGAGCACGTGGTAGTCGCCGAAATCGGTAGATTTTACGGAGCGGCGGTTCGAAGCTGAGGTCCATGTCTGCTCGGTGAAGTCGTTGAGGTTCCAGAAGTCCATACCGGTCACGGAGCCACCGTTTGTCTGAGTATAGCGTCCTACGTGGGTGAAGTTGTAGTCGGCTTCGAGGGTAAGGCCCTTGTAGATGTTGAGGGTGAAGCCGAGGGCGATACGCATCCAGTTGTTATTGATTTTGTTGCGGTTAGCCTGTTCACGTTCTGTGATAGAGCTGCGGATAGGCTTGCCGTCGACAGTTCCGTAGGGGTAGGTTGCGGGCCAACGGTAGAGGTAGTAGAATTCGTCGTAGGTAGAGTTGAATTCGTAGGGGTTCTCTGTGTCGGTGCGGGTGTAGAGGAGCTTGGTGTGGAACTCGAACCAGTCTTTGAGCTGGCTGCGTGTGCCGAACGACACGTTGTAGCGCTGCTGCTTGTCGTTATTCACCTTGATCATACCGCTGTTGCCGGTGTAGCCGAGGCCTACATTATAAGATGTAGCTCCGGAAGTACCGTTGATAGAGAAGTTGTGGTTCTGCATGAACGAGGTCTTCTTCATCATGGTATCATAGGGATCCCATGTGCGATAGAACTGGAGATTGCCGTTGAGCTTTTCGTAGTCACGGCCGTAAACGAGTTCGGGCGAAAGATTGTAGCCGCCGTATACGCGTTCCCATTCTTTCATGCGGTCGATAGTGTTCCAGTCCCAGTACATGCCGATGTCGTTTGTCACCGAAGAAGTACCTTTCGAGCGCTCAACGCCGAGGAGGGCGAGAGTAGCGCCTTCGGAGCCGAGAGCGAGCTCGGGCTTAACGGTAGGTTTCTTCCATGCGAAGTTGTCGGAGTAGCTTACAGTGAATTTCTCACCGGCTTTTGCCTTCTTGGTAGTGATGAGGATAACGCCGAATGCACCGCGCACACCGTAGATAGAAGCCGAAGCGGCGTCCTTAAGAACGGAGATGCTCTCGATATCGTCGGGGTTGATGAGGCTGAGGTCGTTGATTTCCACCTGGTCTACGAGGATAAGGGGCTCGGTAGAACCGTTGATAGAGCCGAGGGCGTTGCGGATCTTCATCGACGACTTGTTGCCGGGCTTTCCGTTGGCATTGCTTACGGTGAGGCCGGGGACAGAACCCTGGAGCGCGCTGGTAACGTCGGTCACGGGGCGGCTGTCGAGGGTCTTGCCTACGTCGACGGTAGAAACAGCACCGGTGAGGTTGACGCGCTTCTGTGTGCCATAACCTACGGCAACCACTTCGTTGAGAACGTTAGCATCCGATTCGAGACGGATCACCAGATCTTTGCCATCGCCCACGCGTACCGTAACGGGCTTTGTGCCTACATACGATACCTCAAGCTGCGACGATGGCGTAAACTCCCCCTTGAGGGTGAAGTGACCGTCGAGGTCGGTAGGAGCACCTGTAGCGGCACCTTTGAGGCGTACGCTTGCGCCGATTGCGGGTTCGCCGTCTTCGTCGAGTACGGTACCGGTGATTTCTTTTATAGAAGCATCGGCCTGAGCGCCGGAGAGTCGGCGGTTTGTTGAAAGTACTATCGATGATCCTTCGATAGCGTAATAGATGTTGCGACCGGCAAAAAGACGGTCGAGAACTTTTGTCACCGCTTCATTCTCGGCTTTGATGTTCACCTTGATCTTAGCGTCGACATTGTTGTTGATTACGAAGAGATAACCGGTCTGATTCTCGATTTGTGAAAGTACGGAGGTCAGAGGTTGGTCGCTGACGGAGAGTGTCACGGTCTGCGACTTGATTTTACCGGCTGCCTGAGCGTTGAAACCTGTCATTCCCGCACATAGCATGAGCAGGACTACAAAGAGGCTTCTGAAAAAACCGCCGGATAGTGTCGGCCCGTAGCCGGGCGTCTGTCTGTGATTCATAAAGATGAGATTGGTTTCCGATAATTGTTATTTGTTGTAGAATGTGCTGGCGGGCAACCTTACTTCGGAAGGCTGCCGCGAGAGGTGTTTAGTAGATCAATTGTGCATTGGCAAAGTTTCCTGGTTTATTAGATTTTGTGATTATTGATTGAATTGTTTATTTCATTTTATGGTGATCCGTCTGAAATCCTTGTCGGCTTCGTAGCCGAACCCCACGTCGTGCCGGATAGCGTTCAGAGCATGTTCGATACCGTCTTCGAGGTAGAACTTGCCGCTGAACCTCACATCCGAGATATCGGGGCGGCTGAAGTCGACTTTCACTCCATAATATTTTTCAAAGCGCCCGAGAATATCTTTCAGCGGCATATTGCTGAAGCTGACAATTCCGTGCACCCATTCAAGGTCTTCGAATACTATCTCGCCCTTCTTCACATCGCCGTTACCCACGGTGATGTTTTCGCCCGGAGCGAGGGTGTAGCAAGTATCAGGAGATGAATATTTCACTCCGCCCTCCACAAGGCTGAGGCGGAAAGCCCCGGCTTCCTTGTAAGCCTCCACATTGAATTCCGTTCCGGTCACCTCTACATTGCCGTACGATGTAGAGACCGTGAAGGGACGCTCTACATCTTTAGCTACGGTAAAGTAAGCCTCGCCCTCGATCTCGACATCGCGGCGGTCGTGAGCGAAAACTCCGGGGAAGCGGAGCGTGGTGTTGGAATTAAGCCATACCGACGACCCGTCGGAAAGATCCACCTTAAGGCGCTGACCCGCAGGAACTGTAAGGGCATACATCGGAGCTTCTGCCTCCAGCGTGGACTGACGGAACATCCGGTCGGCCTTAACGCACCCCAGCGCAAGAGCTATGCAGGCGGCAAATCCGGCTACGCGAGCCAGTATGCGGCGAGGGCGACGAATGGACACAGGGCTGGCGGCGGTCTTCTCTTCCTGCATGAGATCGCCTATAAGCGTAGCGGCATCGAAAAAGCGACGCTCGGCAACGAACGTTTCATAATTTTCGGGAGAAGACTCTACCCAGCGGCGAATCTCGCTGCGCTCGGCATCGTCTGCTGAAGATGAAAAATATCTGTAAAGCCGTGCTTTATCCATGGGTTACTGATAAGGTGAACAAGCACCGCTTTTGGTGCTCCTTATCTCTTAAGCGTTTCACAACGCAGATACCCTATGCAAAAAAGCTACTTTTTTTCGGAAATTTTAAAATATTTTTGGTTAGTATATTTTTTCAGTCTACGCCCTAAGCTCTATGGCACCCGAAGCCAGAAGAAAAATGAGCACCATGTAGTAGTCGCCCAGACTGCCACGAAGCGTCTTCAGAGCCTTGGAAATATGAGCCTCGACGGTCTTCACCGAAATGCCGAGCGATTCGGCGATCTCGCGGTAAGTCATGCCGTCGATCCTGTTCATAACAAAAATCCTCCGGGTGTTCTCCGGAAGACTGGCTATTGCTTTCTCTATACGCGCTCGTACCTCTTTATCATATATCCACAGCGGGTCGAAAGCCCGCAGGGTGGTGATGCTCATGTCGAGCTCCCAGCGGGCATCGCTCGACAGCTGCTCTTCCACTCCCTGACGGCGGCTGAGGTGAAGGAGATGATCAAGACATTTATGTTTGATCATGGTGAACATGTAGGCTTCCACGTTGCCGCTCAGGTCGATTTCATCGCGGTGCTCCCACACATAAGCATAGCATTCCATGAGGATATCCTGCACCGCGTGACCGTCGCGCACATAGAGCAGAGCGAACCTCTCGAAGCGCTTCCGCGCTGCGAAAAGCCGTTCTATCACTGATAGCGGTGTGGAGCTGTCCGACATGGTTAGAAGACGATTTATAGAGAAGTTTACGATTGCAAAAGTAACAACAATCTTTTATCCGCCAAAAAATAATCAGATTTTTTTAGTAATTTTGCGCTCTGCAAGTACCAGTTATGACGTTCACACTCCAACATACATGCCCCGGTTCTCAGGCCCGCGCAGGCCTGATAGAAACCGATCACGGGCCTATTATGACGCCGATTTTCATGCCCGTAGGGACAGTGGGCTCCGTCAAGGGAGTCCACTTCCACGAGCTACGCGACGACATCAAGGCGCAGATAATCCTCGGCAACACCTATCACCTCTACCTCCGCCCCGGAATGGACATAATCCATAAGGCGGGAGGACTCCACCGCTTCAACGGTTGGGAAAAACCCATACTCACCGACAGCGGCGGATTCCAGGTGTTCTCACTGAGCTCAAACCGCAAGCTCACCGAGCAGGGTGCCGAATTCCGCAGCCATATCGACGGCTCGAAGCACCTCTTCACCCCGGAGAATGTAGTGGACATCCAGCGGATAATAGGCTCCGACATAATGATGGCACTCGACGAATGTGCCCCCGGCACATCCGACCGTGCCTATACCCGGAAGAGCCTCGACATGACCAAACGCTGGCTCGAGCGCGGCTGGAAGCACTACAAGGAGACTGAGCCGCTCTACGGCCACTATCAGTCGTACTTCCCCATAGTGCAGGGGTGCACCTACCCCGACATGCGCCGCGAGGCCGCCCGCCACGCGGCATCGCTCGGTGCCGACGGATATGCGATCGGCGGACTGGCAGTGGGCGAACCCGCCAAAGTGATGTACGAGATGATCGATGTGGTAAACGATATCCTACCCACCGACAGGCCCCGCTACCTTATGGGCGTGGGCACTCCCGTCAATATCCTCGAAGCTATCGACCGCGGTGTAGATATGATGGACTGCGTTATGCCTACCCGAAACGGCCGAAACGGCATGCTCTTCACCCCCGAGGGCACAATGAACATGAGGAACAAAAAATGGGCCGACGACTTCTCGCCGCTCTGGCCCGACGGCCCCTCCTACGTCGACCGCGTGTACACCAAAGCCTACGTCCGGCACCTCTTCATCGCCGAGGAGCTGCTTGCAATGCAGATAGCGTCGATCCACAACCTCGCCTTCTACCTCTGGCTCGTAGGCGAAGCCCGCCGCCACATCATCGAAGGCGATTTCAGCACATGGAAAGCCGAAATGGTGCAGAAGCTCTCCCGTCGGCTCTGACATAAAAATCCTCGCTGGAAGTGTTCAAGATCATCGACAGATACATACTCCGAAAGTTCCTCGGTACTTACGTGTTCGCCATCATTCTCCTGCTGGCGATAGTGGTGATGTTCGATGTCAACGAAAAATTCGATTCATTCATAAAGGCACCTCTTAAAGCCACGATCTTCGACTACTTCCTCAACTTCCTACCCTACTTCGCCAATCAGTTCTCTCCCCTCTTCACCTTCATCGCCGTAATCTTCTTCACCTCCAAGCTGGCAGGCAACAGCGAGATCATAGCCATGCTCTCCACGGGCATGAGCTTCAAGCGGCTCCTCAGGCCCTATCTCGTGGGCGCGGCCATAATAGCGGCGGCAACATACGTGCTGAGCGCCTACGTGATCCCTCCGGCCAACCGCGAGCGCATCGACTACACCAACACTTACGTGCGCAACAAGCGCGTGGACTACGGCTCCAACATCATGCTCATGGTAGCACCGGGGCAGATTGCCTACATGAGCCGCTACGACAACATCTCAAAGACCGGGCACCGCTTCTCCCTCGAATCATTCGACAGCGCCAAAGTGCTCACCTCGCGTCTTACGGCCACATCTATAAAATGGGATACCCTCTACCGCTGGACGGTGCGCGACTATGTGAAGCGCGACTTCTCGGCCGACCGCGAATTCATCGAAAAAGGAAGGTCGCTCGACACGACAATCGCTTTCGAGCCACGCGACTTCCTCATTTCCGAAAACGACCATGAGATGATGACCACTCCCGAACTCAAGGAGTACATCCGCCGACAGAAAATGCGCGGAGTGGGCAACATCAAATCTTTCGAAGTGGAAAACGAGCGGCGCTATGCCATGACCGCCGCTGCATTCATCCTCACCGTAATCGGCATGACGCTCTCCGTGAAAAAGCAGAAAGGCGGCATGGGCCTCAACATCGGCATCGGACTTGTGCTGTCGTTCAGCTACATCCTCTTTATGACCATTACACAGACTTTCGCGCTGAGCGGACTCACCTCCCCCATGATCGCCATGTGGATTCCCAACTTCATCTACATCATCATAGCCATAATTCTCTACCGCAGAGCCGCAAAAGGTTGACTTCTCGCCGCCGGAATATAGCTGCGCAAATACAAATGCTGGAAAAACTCCAAAAAGAGGCGGCAAAATTTCATCATATCCCCACTTTTTTATAACTTTGCGTTCGCTTAGGTACTATTTCACGTATCCAATTTATAAACTCGAATATAACATACTATAATATATGGCCTTACAATGCGGAATAGTTGGACTTCCCAACGTCGGCAAATCGACACTTTTCAACTGTCTCTCTAACGCTAAAGCTCAATCGGCAAACTTCCCCTTCTGCACAATCGAACCGAACGTAGGGGTGATCACCGTGCCCGACGAGCGCCTCAACAAGCTCGTCGAAATGTGCAATCCCCGCTCGGTAGTTCCGGCAACGGTAGAAATCGTCGATATTGCAGGCCTCGTGAAGGGTGCCTCCAAAGGCGAAGGTCTCGGGAACAAGTTCCTTGCCAACATCCGCGAAACAGATGCCATACTCCATGTGCTCCGTTGCTTCGACGACGACAATATCACACACGTCGACGGCTCGGTAGACCCCGTGAGAGACAAAGAGATAATCGACTTCGAGCTCCAGATCAAAGACCTCGAGACTGTCGACGCCCGCCTTGCCAAGACTCAGAAACAGGCCGCTACCGGCGACAAGACCGCCAAAATGCAGGCCGAGGTACTCACCGCTCTCAAGACCGCCCTCGAGAAAGGCCTTCCTGCACGATCGGTGACATTTGAGACTGTCGACGAGCAGAAATTCGCCCGCGAGCTATTCCTTCTCACCTCCAAACCTGTCCTCTACGTGTGCAACGTGGACGACGAATCGGCTGCTGCCGGCAACCGCTACGTCGAGGCCGTGCGCGAAGCTATCAAAGACGAAGGAGCAGGGCTCCTTGTTGTGGCGGCACGCACCGAGAGTGAGATTGCAGAGCTCGACACCTACGAAGAGCGTCAGGAATTCCTCGCAGAAATAGGCCTTCAGGAATCCGGCGTGGCCCGACTCATCAGAGCCGCCTATGCCCTGCTCGACCTCCAGACCTATTTCACCGCAGGCCCCGACGAAGTGAGGGCATGGACTTTCCGCCGGGGCTCCAAGGCTCCGCGATGCGCGGGTATAATCCACACAGACTTCGAAAAAGGTTTTATCCGTGCAGAAGTGATCAAGTACGACGACTACGTGAACCTCGGAGGCGAAACCGCCGTGCGTGAAGCCGGAAAAATGGCAGTGGAAGGAAAAGAATATGTAGTGTGCGACGGCGACATCATGCACTTCCGCTTCAACGTGTGATATTTTAGTAAAGAATCCCGTTCATGTTCCGCAACTTTATCGCCACCCTGCCGCCGGTAGTAAAGAACCTTCTGGCAATCAACATACTCATTTGGCTCGTGATGAGTCTGGTGCCCACGCTTTCGCGTGCGCTGGACAATCATCTGGCACTCTACTACTTCACTTCGCCCGCATTCAGCCCCTACCAGATCTTCACCTACATGTTTCTCCACGGCGGGTTCACTCACCTGCTGTTCAACATGTTCGCCCTCGCCATGTTCGGCCGCACGATAGAGATGGTCATGGGCTCAAGCCGCTTCCTCTTCTTTTATATCACCTGCGGTATCTGCGCAGCCCTTGTGCAGCTCGGGGTGTTCGCTATCTACATCTCGCAGATAGAGGCCATGCTTCCCGACGATGTATGCCGCCAGGTGATCGACGAAGGTCTCTCGCTGCTCCGCCGGGGTTATAACTACTCCGACCCCGACTGTGCCCGCCTCAACGCGTTCATCAACACACCAATGGTCGGAGCATCCGGTGCGATCTACGGCGTGCTCCTCGCCTTCGGTTTCCTATTCCCCAACATGCCGGTATATATCTTCTTCGTGCCTTTCCCCATAAAGGCCAAGTGGCTCATTATAGGATATTTCGTGCTCGAGCTCGTATCGGGTATCGCAGGTTCGGCCGACGGCGTTGCTCACTTCGCTCACCTCGGCGGCATGATATTCGGCTACATACTCCTGGTATACTGGAAGAAAAAAGGCGTTTTCTCCAATCACTGGTTCTTCTAAAACTATGGCACCCCGCAAAGCTCCAAAGACCCCTGCAAAGCCACGCCGCAATCCGCTGCAGCGCACTTTGCGTGCGTTGGCCCTCGCGGTCGACGTAGTCCTCGGAGCAGCCTTGTGCCTCAGTGCTTACGCAGGTCACATCTCGCCGCTGCAGCATGGCGGCATCTGGGGTGTATTCCCGCTCTGCTTCCCGTTCTGCCTCATCGGGGTGGTCATCCTGCTTATAGCGCAGCTATTCTGGAACCGGTGGGGTGCCGCAATCCTCGGCATAGCCACGTTAGCTTGTGCAGGCCCGATACTCGACACATGCCCCATTCATTTCGGCACTCCGAAAGTGCCCGAGGGCGCAGAGAAATTCACTCTGATTTCGTACAATATCCATAACTTCCGCCGACCGGGAGAAAAGACTTTCGACGCCTCCCCCGAGAGCGCAATGTCGTTCATTCTTAAGGAAGATGCCGATATAGTCTGCCTTCAGGAAGCTTCCTATATGGCCGCCCCCGAAAAGCTCCCGGCAGAACAGATCTACGAAATCCACAAGAAATATCCCAACGTACTGATCAACGGCGAACTCGCCCTGCTCTCCCGCTTTCCCGTGGAGGCTATTCACCTCGAGTGCGCCAATGATGCTTTCATTCAGGCCGAGACAGCCTGCTGGCGCATCACCCTACCCTCGGGCCGACTTATCACCCTCTTCAACGTACACCTCGAATCGATGAGGCTTGCGCCCGACGACCGCCAGGTCTACGTAAATCTCACCGAGCTCCACCGCGAGGGGGTGAAGGACGTGAAAGACCATATTATCAGCAAACTCGAACTCTCGGCTGTCAACCGCGCACGGCAGGCTCAGCAGCTCTTGCGCTACATAAGGCTCTACGGAGGTCCCGACGTGATTCTCACCGGCGACTTCAACGATGTGCCGGGGTGCTACGCGGTCCACACCCTCGCCGATGCCGGATTCAGAAGCGCTTACGCCGACCGGGGCCTTGGGCCCGCGGCGACCTTCAACCAGAGCAGGCTTTACTTCCGCATCGACCACACGCTATACCGCGGCGACCTCAAGCCTCTTTCGGTTTACCGAGGAGATACGCAAGCTTCCGATCATTATCCGCTGATCTCTACGTGGGCAGCATTCTAATCCTCAGCAATCTTCAACATCACGACAAAACAATATTTCCAGATAAATTAAACCAATTTATTAACTAATCCAAGAGCAGATATGAAACATCTACTTACGACACTCTGCCTCGCGGGAGCTTCGCTCTTCAGCACTGCGTTTGCAAACACGCTGGAGAACTATACCCTCGATCCTGCGAGCGGCTCGACTCTTGAAAGTCTGTCGGAGATCTCTATCACCTTCACAGACTATAACCCTGCGAACTCAAATGACATGTTAATGGGAAGCTCGGTCACCGGGACTATCAGTAACGGCACTACTTCCTACAGCGTAGCTCAAATGGCTGGCGCTGAGAAAAATTCCAAGAAACTCTATTTCCGCTCCGCTACCGGTTTCGGCTCTGAGATTATCACCGAGGCTGGCGAATGGACTCTTTCTTACTCTCGGCGCAGGATTCTTCAAGAATGAAGACTGGATGACCGATGAAGTATACGGTACATCGCCCGCTATCACAGCAACATACACAATCGGCGGGTCTGCTGAGCAGAAAAGTGAACTCGCAAATTATATCCTCGACCCTGCGAGCGGCTCTACACTTGAAACTTTCTCGCAGCTCAAGGTAACTTTCCCAGACCGTAACACCAGCTCAGAACTGATCTTCACTGCCGATAACGGCAAAGGCACCATCACCAACGGTACTGAGACTTATAAAATTAACGCCGACCTCGTAAGCGCCAAAGACTACAAGATCTTCAAGGCTGTAGATGAAAACGGCAACGACGTGACTATCACCACTCCCGGCGAATGGACACTCAACCTCGAGAAGGGTGCCGTTTATCTCTGGGACTTCGACAATGATTTCGAAACCGTTGAAGAATCTCCCGAAATCACAGCTACTTACACCCTCACCGGCGAAGGCGGCGGTGAAACCACCGAACCCTGGCTCGCTCTCGACAAGTGGGCATCAAATCCTGCCAACGGCGCTACTGTAGATAAGATCGGCCGTATCACCGTAGGATTCCCCGAATTCGAAGGCTTCGGAGACTATGGCTTCCTCAAATTAAAGACTACGAAAGTTTCTCTTTCCGACGGCACAAAGACCTACCCCTTCAGCTACGGTCTTGCCGATGCTGATGAAACTCTTGGTCTCTCAAGATTTAACAGCAAGGGTTTCTACCCCAAGGATGAAGAAGGCGATGAAACTACCCTCACCGAACCCGGAACTTACACATGGACATTCGAAGCCGGTGCTTTCCAGTCGCTCGACGACGATGAAGAAGTGCTCGCCGAAAGCCCTGCATTCACTATCACTATCAAAGTTGGCGAAGGCGGCGGTGAAACCACCGATCCCTGGCTTGCCCTCGACAAGTGGGCATCAAATCCTGCCAACGGCGCTACTGTAGATAAGATCGGCC
>CAYYQS010000003.1:6309-14573 GCA_964472555.1 uncultured Bacteroides sp. | reverse complement strand
TCCAGTCGCTCGACGACGATGAAGAAGTGCTCGCCGAAAGCCCTGCATTCACTATTTCGTTAACTATCGAAGGTGAGATCAGTGTAGATCCTCTCGAATTCACATTCAACCCCGAAAACGGCTCTACTGTCGATTTCCCCGAAGGTAACCTCGTGATTACCCTCGACTTCCCCAACGCAACAAGCGTTTCTCCCGATGCTATTGAAGTTGGATCTGTCCTCGAAGGCGGTGCTGAATCGCGCGGTTGCCGCGTGCTATACGGTAGCGAGATGATCTCCCGCGTTGCCGATCCCTCCACAGAACTCGGCTATAGCGCCACTGCAGAGGGCAACAAGCTCATCCTTACCTTCAGCCACGATATCTTCGCAGCCAACAACACTCTTCACATCTCCGCCGACGAAGGTGCTTTCGGTGTTGACGGCGAATGCGCTCCCGCTTTCGAATACTCCCTCACTGTTGGTGAAGCTAAAGAATACAGCTACACTATCACTCCCGAAAGCGGTACAGAAGCTACTGAACTCGCTACATTCACCATCACTTTCCCCACTGCTACTTCGGCTAAGTTCATCGAAGGTTCGTACATTGTCCTTGTTGGCCCCCGCATGCTCTCGCAGTATGAATGCACACCTGTAGAAGGCGCCGAACACCCTACATTCACCCTCACATTCGATCCCGCTCCCTATCTGGCAGGCCGCTACAATCTTTCTATCGAGGCCGGATCTTTCATCCTCGACGGCAAATTCTCCAGCCCCACAATCAGCGGCACTTATACTCTCCTCCGCACCTCCGAGGTAGACACTACTATCACTCCTTCTCCCACCGGTTCGAAAGTCGTAGCCAACGACTACGGCACATACGTAGCTTTCGTATTCGCAGAAGACGAAACAGTATCCTACGACTGGAGCACTTGGAAGCAGAGCGTTGAAGTGAAGTTCGACGGCACCCTCCTCACACCCGGCACCGACTATGCTATCTCTGTAGAGAGCGACGGCGTAAGCTACAAGATCCTCATCAACTTCGAAGGCAACAGCCCCTATGTAGGCAAGACCGGTACTCTTACAGTGACAGCTCCTGCAGGAACATTCACCATCAGCGGTGAGCCCTCTCCTGCTATCGACAAGACCTGGAAAGTAATCGCTCCGCGCACTTACGAGTACACATTCTCTCCTGCAGAAGGTTCTACTGTAGCCAGCCTCGCCGAGATTACAATCACCTTCATCGAAGCCGAAGAAGCTCAGCTCTTCATGAAGTCCTTCGTTAACCTCCGCGCTACCGACTACTCAAGCTTCTTCAACCTCACCGATGCTTACAGCAAACCCGCCGACAATGGTGCTTCCGTAGTCCTCAGCTTCGATCCCGCACCCACCGAAAACGGCAACTACACTCTCATGTGCGACTACAGCGCATTCGTGATTGACGGTGGTATCGAATCTCCCGCTATCGACGCTGTCTTCAACCTCGACGTGAACTCCGGTATCGGCGCCCTCACCGCTGCCGACGGCCTCTTCACCGTTTACTCTATCGACGGCCGACTCATCCTCAAGGACGCTGACTGCGCTGCCCTCGGTACCCTCGAACCCGGCTTCTATATCATCAACGGCAAGAAGACCGCTATCAAGTAACGATCCCTAACACTATCCTATAAAAAAGGCTGCCTCGCGCAGCCTTTTTTTGTGCAAAAAAATTGCTATCTTTGCACTACTAATCCTCACCAATAGATCGAATCTCAACTATGCCGACACCTCCATTTACAGTATCAGCAAAAGCCATAAATCTCATATCCGAGATTTCTGCTCTGTTGGAGCGGCATAATATTGCGCTCGAAGCAGAGGGTGGATTACGTTTGCGGAAGGCCAATCGAATCAAGACAATTCATTCGAGCCTTGCTATAGAGGGTAATACTCTCACCGAAGAAGAGGTATCCGACATCATTAACGGCAAAAATGTGGTGGCACCTATCCGCCAGATCCAGGAAGTAAAGAATGCCATTCGTGTTTACGACGAGTATACCGAGCTAAATCCATTCTCTGAGAAAGATTTACTCCGTGCTCATGGTATTATGATGCAATCCCTCGCCGATGATGCCGGTAGATACCGATCGGGCGGAGTGGGCGTTTTTGGAGAAAAAGGAATCGTACATATGGCACCGGGGCCAAACATGGTACCGCAACTTATGGGAGACCTTTTTGACTGGCTTAAAACCTCCCAAGACCACCTCCTCATACGCTCATGCGTATTCCACTATGAATTCGAGTTTATCCACCCGTTTTCCGACGGTAATGGCCGCACGGGTCGGCTCTGGCAGTCGCTTATTCTCGGCAAATGGAATCCTTTCTTTGAGCATCTTCCTGTGGAGAATATGGTCTATGCAAATCAAGAGGCATACTATAATGCGATAGCTGCGGCAACAGCTGCTGCAGACTCCGGCCCTTTTATCGACTTCATGCTTGAGGAAATACGCAATACACTTCTCCAACATTCAACCAATAAAATACCCAATAAAGTACCCAATAAAGTACCCAATAAATCTGAGATAAAGGTACTTCAACTGCTCGGGCGAAATCCGTCGTTAACTCGCACCGACATATCCCAACAGACAGGACTATCCGACAGTAATATCAAGAAGATTCTCGCGTCTTTAAAATCTAACGGCTGGATTGAGCGCGAGGGTAGCAATAAGACCGGACGATGGATAGTAAGAATTGCGCTCGATTAATAGGTGCGGGAAGTGAATTCATTGCACTACAAAGGGGCCGATGCGGGTGGAATAGTCGGGCGACTTGAGGTCGCGGCGGATAGCGTTGACGAAGCGGATTGTCTTGCCGTCCTTATCGCGATCGCGGTATTGCTGAGCGGCGAGAATCACGGTGTCGGCTCCTAAGCGGCGGTTGATAGCATCGACGGCCGAGGAGATGTGGCGCAGTTTGAGTGCTCGTGATTCGTCGTAGGAGAAAAGGTCGGGCTGGATAGCGAGTGCTGAAGATATTCCGGTGACCATTACTCCTGCACGCTTGAAGTGGATTCCCTTGCGGTAGACAGTGTCGACGAGAGCGGTGGCCGCCTTGACGAGTTCGTGGATTGTGGAGGTTGCTGTCATAAATGACCGGAAGGCACTACCGGAATATTGGGGCAGGTCTTCGCGACAACGGTTTGACTGTGCGAATACGGTTACGACGGAGCACACCGAGTTCTGACGGCGCAGCTTCATTGCACATCGTGCGGCGTAGTTTGCCACGTGGCTCCTGAGTTCTTCCATATCGGTAATCATGTGCGGGAAGCTTCGGCTTGTGACGATGCTTTTTCGCGGATTCCCTTCGAGCTCATCGACGGCTATCACGCTGCGGCCGTTCAATTCATCCCATGTACGCTCCCCGGTGACGTGAAATTTAGATCTCACCCAGCTGCGCGGACGCTGAGCAAATTCATAGGCTGTGGTGATGCCGTAGTATGAGAGGGAGCCGCTTATCTGCCGTCCGATGCCCCATACGTCTCCGGCCTTGAAAAGCGAGAGCGCTTTTACGCGTTTTTCCTCGGTGTCGATAAGGCAGCATTTGCGGTAAGCCGGGTATCGCTTGGCGTAGCGGCTCGCTACTTTGGCGAGGGTACGCGTGGGTGCTATACCGAGGCTCACAGGCACGCCTACGCAGCGCTCTACCTTTTCGCAGAGCTTCACGCCCCATTGGTGCAGGTCGTCGACATTGAGCCCGTCGAGATCGAGAAAAGCCTCATCTATAGAGTATTGCCATACTTCGGGCACCTCTTCGCGGAGCACTGCCATGACCCGGGCAGAGAGATCGCCGTAGAGGGCGTAGTTGGAAGAGAACGCCACGATTCCGGCATCATTGAAGCGCTCTTTGAGCTGGTAGTACGGGAGGCAGTCGGGAATGCCCATTGCCTTTACTTCGCGCGATCGGGCCACCACGCATCCGTCGTTATTGCTCAGTACCACTATGGGGGTGCGGGCGAGATCGGGCCTGAACACACGCTCGCAGGAGCAGAAAAAGTTATCGCAGTCAATGAGTCCTACCATACCTTCACCATTTTTCGGAGCCGGGGAGTCGGCGGCGGTTAGCTTTGATTGTATAGAGCACTATTCCCCACACTTTGAAATCGTCGTCCGGACCGATTTCGATCGGACGGTATTTCCGGTTGGAGGGCATGAGCATGATGCGTGCCGGAGAGAGGATGCGTAGGCGTTTGAGTGTAAACTGCCCCTCGAGGCAACATACTGCAAGATCGCCATGCTCTGGCTCGATAGATTTGTCGATGACAAGGATATCGCCTTCGGTTATGCCTTCTCCGGCCATTGAGTCGCCGCGCACCCGTGCGTAGAAAGTGGATGCCGGGTGCTCGATGAGCTCTCTGTTGAGATCGATGCTTTCGGTGATATAGTCCTGAGCCGGACTCGGAAATCCGGCCTGTATTCCCTCGTCGGCATACTGGAGTGATAGCCTGGTGTCAGTGTCGCAGATATAGAATTGAAACGGTACCATAGTCCACAGTTGTCTTTCAGACACCAAATTTAGCTCCGTGCATGCGCCACAACACGGCACACCAAAGTTAATGAATGCTAAATAGAATATAATTTCCCCAGGATCGCTAACTTTGCCGTAAAATTGTGAAAAATACGAGTAACGATGATAGAGGAAATCCTACGCTATAACCGCGACTTTGTACGCTCGGGTGCCTACCGTACCTTTGAGACTTCGAAATATCCTGACAAAAAGATAGCCATAGTCACGTGCATGGATACACGGCTTGTGGAACTTCTTCCGGCTGCTCTCGGCATACGCAACGGTGATGTGAAGATGATCAAGAATGCCGGGGCGACTATCACTAATCCCTTCGACTCGACCATGCGCTCGATACTTATAGCTGTGTATGAGCTTGGTGTGAACGAAGTGATGATAATCGGACATACCGGCTGCGGTGTGCAGGGAATGGATGCCTCGGAGATGCTCGAACTGATGCGCTCCCGTGGTGTGGACGACGAGCATATCTCGCTGATGCGTCATTGCGGAATTGATCTTGACAGCTGGCTGCATGGATTCACCGACACGGCTGATGCAATTAACGAAACCGTGGATCTGGTGCGCAATCATCCTCTTATGCCCCATGATGTGAGGGTGGCTGGCTATATCATGGACTCTCTGACGGGCGAACTTACCACAGTCTGATTTTAAGATTGAAAAAGATTTGTTAACAAGTATTTTCAAATATTTGTATTGAATTTCCAAAAAATGTAGTTATCTTTGCAATCGAAATACAAAAAGAATAGGAGTTACTATATTGTTTAGTAGCACCATTTTGTTAGACTCACAATATTTCTTAGACTCACAATATACTTGAATTTTGGTTATGAGGGAGGTGCGTTACTGTGAAGTAGCGCACTTTCATTTTTTCTATGTACTGTGACAGAGGATGTTATCGAGCCATACTCCTGCTCCATTTCTTGAGTCCGAAGACTGCGATGACGCAGTACAGAGCGTAGAGCGCCGCGTAGGGATAGATACCTTTGTAGATGTACAGACCCACGCAGACAATGTCGACGGTGAGCCACACGAGCCACTGACCGAGATATTTGCGTGCCAGCATCCATGTGGCTGTGATGCTTGCGGCTGTGGTAAATGCGTCGGCCCAGGGCACGGTGCTGTCGGTAGCTTTGAGCAGGAAGAGAGCGATCACCACCCAGATGAGGGCTGTGGCAGCAGCCACGCCGAGCCATACGCGCGCGGGTGTACGGCGGATCGGCAGGGGTTCTTTTTCTTTTTTATTACGCGAGAGGATGCCGGTCCACGCCAGGTAGCCGTAGATTGCCATGAGGAGGTAGTAGATATTCATGCCGAAATCGGCATACAGACCTTTGCGGTAGTAGACCCACATGGAAATCATGGGCATGAAGAGGCCTGCGATCCATACTTTAGGATTGGCATGGTACTCGTAGTAGAGGTAAACGAGGCCTATAGCGAGCCCTGCGAACTGAAGAATGGTGTCGAGCATCAGAATTTGATTGTGACGGAGCCCATGAAGTTGATCGTCGCCTGAGCGGCATATCCGGCGTAGCGGTAGATTTCCTTAGCACCGTCGGGAGCGAGAGTATATCCGGCCCCGGCATAGCCGTTGCTGCAGTATTTTGCGTTGAAGAGATTGTAGACCGATAGACCTACGCGCACACTTTTCGTGCCGAGCACCCGGCTGAATGTGTAGCCTGCATGGAGGTCGGTCACGAAATAGGGGTCGAGAGTAGTGTCTTCGGTTCCGGCATTGTTCATGAACTGCTTGCCTACGTAGTGGGAAGCGAGCTGTCCGTCGAAGCCGGAGGCGTTGAAATTGAAAGAGTTGTTGAGGATGAACCCGGGAGAAAATGAAATCGGGGTATCGCCACGGTCGATGCTTATGGGATTGGTCCATTCCTCCTCATAGATGTACTCTACGAAGTCCTTGATACGGTTGCGCGAGAGTGTGGCGTTGATCTGCCAGTCGAACCACTTGACTGGCCTGAGAGCGCCCTGAAGTTCGATTCCCATTCGGTAGCTTCGCGGTACGTTGACACTGAGGGGATTTCCGGTATCGGAGAGCTGTCCCGTAGTGACGAGCTGATCTTTATAGTCCATGAAGTACAGGTTCACACCGGCAGAGAAGAGATCGGAGGTGTAGTTGTAACCGGCTTCATAGTCGAAGAGTCGTTCGGCTGTGGGATAGTGAGCGGGATCGCCGTCGGTGAAGTTGTCGCG
This sequence comes from uncultured Bacteroides sp., assembly GCA_964472555.1. GTDB lineage: Bacteria > Bacteroidota > Bacteroidia > Bacteroidales > Muribaculaceae > CAG-873. The sequence continues at coordinate 7,839 of CAYYQS010000003.1, read as the reverse complement.
TACGGGCTCTTTGTGGGCTACGCTCCACGATGCGTAGGCCCTATGATTGCGGCGCGACCAATTGACACCGGCCTTAGGGTTGAAAAAGCTGTAGTTGCGGACAATGTCGAGCACAGCGGGAGCTTCCGTATTCCAGTCGTAATTATCACTGATTCCTTTTATAGTATAGTGGATGTAGCGGTACTGCAGGTCGGCGAAAACTGAGAATCCGCGCCCGGCATCTAAGTTGCCGCGGGCATAGATATTTGCATCCGTCTTATCTCCGCGGTTGCGGTAGTATTCCTGATCGGGATTTATGGGGCCGATGTAGTTGCGGACCCATGCGATGCGTCCGAAGTGGTTGCCGCGGAAAGTATTTGCAGCGCCTCCGATTGATGCAGAGAGGCGGCTGCCGGTATATCGGAATGTGAATGTGCCACCGCCGAAGTGGTTGCGGTTGTACTTGAGGCGGATGAGATCGCTCTTTGATATTTCGTCGCCGTCGGCATTGAGGTAGGGCTTCAGACCGTACTCCACAAGCGTTCGGCGGGTCTTGTACTGGCGGTAATAGCCGTCGTCGTCGGTATAATGCAGAGCGGCGGAGAGATTCCAGCTGTCATTTAACTGCTGGCTTAGCAGTAGCTGAAAATGGTGCTGGATGAAGTTGTCGGTCTGATCGGGATAGAAAGCTGTCGAGCCGTCGTCGGCAGTGTATTTCCCACATGGGTTGTAGCGTCGGCCATAGAGAGCCATTTCTTCTTTGGAGGCATAGTCCCAGGCCATATATGTCTGCTCTTTTCCGCCGAAAGCAAGCAGGCGTATGTTGGTGCCGCCGTTGCGGTACGCAATCTGGCCGAAGTAGCTCCATAGCCGGGAGAATGCGCGGTCGATGTATCCGTCGGAACCGAGGTGGCTCAGACGCATGTCGGCAGTCCAGTGGTCGCCCAGAAGCCCCGTACCGGCACGGAGGGTCTGCTTGTTGGAATTGAATGATCCGTACGAAGCGCTGAGCTCGGCGTAGGCATCGTCGTCGGGAGCATCGGTAATCATGTTGACACTTGCGCCGAACGCTCCGGCACCGTTGGTAGATGTACCGGCGCCACGCTGGATCTGGATGTCGCGGACGGAAGAGGCGAGGTCGGGCATGTTCACCCAATACACGATGTGGCTCTCAGGATCGTTGATAGGGATCCCGTTGGTGGTGACATTTATACGGGTTGCATCGACACCTCGCACCCTCATATAGGAGTATCCCATTCCCGCACCGGCATCTCCGGTCATGATCACAGAGGGTGTGAGGCCAAGGAGGTAGGGCACGTCGCGGCCGTCGTTGGCATTCTCAAGCTGAGATTTGAGGACGTTGGTGTAGGCGATAGGGTCTTTTGCCGACGCTCTGTTGGCAGTGATTTCTACTTCTGTGAGGGAGATTGTGTCGGCAGGAAGTTCCGACGCGCTGAGTGCCGCAGATGCCAACAGGGGCAGGCACACGAGGGATAGTGCTTTTTTCATTTGTTAATTTCTCTACGCCGGTATTACCCGGATCAGGTTCGA
>CAYYQS010000003.1:0-6299 GCA_964472555.1 uncultured Bacteroides sp. | reverse complement strand
TGACCCGAAGGCCCGGGGCGGCGCACCCCTATAACTTTGATATGTCTCAGTCGATAAATCGACTCTGCAAAATTACTAAATATTTTTCATTTTTCAGTAATTGAAGGTTAAGAGCACTGTCACTCGCCCACGAGTATCGTGCTGCCCGCGCTATGGGCCGTTAGTTCGGGCGCATACTGGCTCTGGACAGTCGCTATCCCTGATACGAAAGATCCTGCAGAGGCCGCAGTCATGTCGTAGGTTATCATATAAGTACCCTTGGGCATCCATGATACGAACAGGCTGGTTGAGGCATCGTTGTTTTCACGATAGAACGCGAGGCCTCCGTTATAGACGAAGCCCGGCAACTGGTCCACGGGCTCGAAAGAGGCCGGACGTTCGTCGTCGACAGACACATACTCAAGATCGCGCGATGCCTTGATGATGAGCTGGATGCGTACGCGTTCGCCGAGGGTAAAGCCGGTGGTCTCCACCCATTTCCCGTCGCGTTCCACCAGGCAGCGTTTATCAATGGAAAGGTCGCGACCGGGGCGTGCCTTTACACTCCTGGCGGGAGCCTTGGCAACACTTACTACCGAGCCGTAAGACGGTGTGATGCCGTTTGGTTTCACCGTGATGTGAAGAAGATTGCCTTCCGGGGGCAATGTGGTGGAAAAATATCCTGTCATACTCTCTACGCGTCCGGCGTCGAACGGTTTGCCGTTGATCGTGACCGCATTTTCTACAGGCACAGAGGTCCAGTCGGAGCCCGTGAGCAATACAGCGGCAATGACGTAGTCGGGGTTCCATGCCCCGAGATCGTCGAGTGCCTGAGCCTGAACTATCACCCACTGGCGGAGTGCATCGAGTTCGGCTGCGGACGCACCCATTGTGGCATAGGCCTGAATGACGGTGGCATACCCGCGGATATCGCTGACGTTGGGGAAACAGAGTCCCTGCCCCGGTTTCGCAACGGCAAACTGACGGATCGATGCCAGCACGGCCTGAGCTTCCGCCTTTCGGCCATTGGCGTTGAGGATGAGGACGTCATAGGCTTTGTCAACCGTGTTGTCTTTCTTCCAGTTGCGGGCGATGCCGGCCACTGTATTGCGGATTATTCCGCTGCCTGCAACGGTCTGTTTGAATCCGGGGAAGAACGAGGCGATGAGGGCCAGTTCGGTATCGGTCTTGATGCCTTTGATCGAGGCAAGTTCCTTCTGGAGATAAGAGAAAGCTGCAGAGAGGGGTGTATCGAAAGAGTCGTCGAGCATGCCGAGCGAACGGGCTATACCGAGAGTGATGAGGACGTTCTCCGTGCACCATACCGACGATTCGTTGCTCCAGCTGCCCCAGGCATATCCACCGTCGGGCTGTTGGAGTTTCTGCAGGGCTTCCGAGAGGTCGGCGACTGCTTTCTTGCTTGCCTCGGGGTCGAGGAGGGAGGCGAGCATCTCCATACGCTGAGTCTGCGATTTTGAGGCCTGTACCCAAGGAGTCTGATCGAGCATCAGTTTCTTCAGAGTCTCATTCTTTGCGAGCATCGACACGAGGGCATCTTCCGAGGGATTCTCTTTCCAGAGACGCAGAGCCTCGGCGATGTCGGCGTTTGTAGATACAAGGTGGCGTGCTGTCAGAGCCGAGAAGAGACGCGAGACTGTTGCCGGAGAGGTTATGGACTCGCCTGCAGCGATGCCGCGCATGGCCTTCACGATAGTCCACACGGGATTCTGGCAATAGGATAGAGTGAGAGTAGCATCTGTAGAAGCATCGACTGTGAATTCAAAGGGCTCGCTGTCGGCAGGATTGAGATAGAATTGGGTGCTCTCTATGACAGTAGCAGCGGAAGTGAGGATAGGTATGGCAGCCTGCTCTCCGTCGGCAAAGCCGCGGGCTATTGCGCGCACACGATAACCTATGGCAGATGCGTCGGTAGGTGCGACAACCTCAATAGTTGTCACTGCCGAAGCCTTGGGGGCAAGAGTATTCTCCTGCCTTTCGGTAGAGATTACTGCGCCTGTCGCCATATCGAAAATTTCGGCAACGGTAGCGACAGAGAGGGTGTCGTCGGAATTATTGAAGGTTGTGGCTGCAACCTGAGCACGGTCGCCCTGGCGCAGGAAGCGGGGCACATTGGGCTGGACCATTACAGGCTTCGAGGCAAGAGCTTCGGCTGCGAAGGTGGCTGTGTCCAGAGTCTTTGTCCAGCCGAAACTGCGCAACTGCCATGTGGTGTTGGCATTGGGAACAGTGAAGACAATATCGACATTTCCTTCGGCATCACTCACAAGTGAAGGCCGCCAGAATGCGAGCGCGACTTCACCTTCACGGTATTCTACCTCTGGTTCTGCACCGGCTTCAGCTTCTACCTCTGTCATGACGCCCGCAGCCGCTTCCATGGGTGCGGCTGCATAATCAGCATCTTCCACAACGGCTTCCTCGACGAAATCGTCCTCCTTCGCAGCAGCGGTGAGGTTTGCCTTCATCTTCACCGACCGATACATCACGCCACCGTTAGTGCCGAAGTAATCGCCATAATAGCGGAATTTAGGCCAGGTGACCGGCAGGGTATCAAGATAGTCTGTCGGGAGAGAGCCGGTATAATTCAAGGGATAGGATCTCAACGAGTTGATATCCATGTTATATGCCTGGCGGTAGAAATGGAAGTCTGCAGGCCATTGGCTCGAAATCAAAGCATCAAGAGCTTTATCGTAGAGCGTGGCAATCACACCGGCATCGGCGAGGGCATCCGCACCTTTGGCGAGGCGGAAACGCCAGGTCTCGCTGGAGCCGAGCACAAGACGGTCGCGGAAACTTTCGGCCACGATTGTTGTCGGCTCGGCTTCAGGCATCTCTACCGAAATCTCGCTTTCGTACATTTTGCCGTCGCGCACCGTGGCCAGAAGAATCTGCCCGTCCCCGGGCTTGAAGCCGTTTGGAAGTTCAATCGGAAGAGTTGAGAATCCGCGCTTGATAGTGAATGTCTTAACCGGAGCAAGTGTGCGGCCTGAGCGGACGAAGGCGAAGATATACTGCTCATCGCTCGTTGTTCCTACCGTCACAATGACTTTATGGCCGCTCAATTTCACTCTTTTCTGCGGCGTGAAGAGAATGGGAAGCGAAGAAGCTATCGTTCCGTTCTTTATGCTGTATAAAGCCATGATTGAGCTCGTGAATTCGTCGGCGAGAGCCTTGTCGGCAGCTTTAAGTACAATCTTGTAGTCGGCCGAGGGGAGGCCGGAGATATCCACGGAAAGACTTTTGCCTGCTTCTGCAGAGCCCGAGAGTACTACCGATGAATCGGACTCCGCAATAATCTCCCACGTCAGAGCGATCGGCGTAGATTGGCCGTCGCTGTTCAGGGCTTCAGGACGGAAGGTGAGGACTTTGTCGGAATTAACGGCGTGTGCGACGTCGACCGAAAGTGCGTACGGACGGCCCGTGGCAAAGCGGCGCGAGACAGAAGCAGTCTCAGCGGTTTTCGACGTTACGGTGATGTCGGCCTCGAAGAAGCTGAAGCTGTTGCCGTCGAGCTTTGTGGCGAGGAGTTCTGCCGGAATGGTGAAGGTGAATTTACCGTCGGCATCCGTGCTGCCGTAAAGCTGGCCGAGGTCGGTCTTGCGCATGTAGTACCAGCTCCGAGGGAGGCCGTAGAGCCTCAGGACAATATCGGCATCGGCCACCGGCATACCGGAATATGTTTTGGCGAGGCCTTCGAGGGTAACGCATCCACCGCAGGGATCGTCGCGACGCACCGACGTGATCTCAGCTTCAAAAACGGGAGCCTTGTAATCGGAGACCATAACATCTTGCGAGGCGTTAATGTCGTCTCCGTCGATATCGATCGTATAGTAGCCGGTGAGGTGCCCCTTGGGAATGGCAAATTTTCCGCAGATGCGTCCGAGCTCGTCAGAGTCGAGGGTGAGGCTGTCCACTTCCTCGCCGTTGACATCGAGCAAAGTAGCGTAGAATGTTGCGCCGGACTCTACTTTCGGATCACTGCCGTCAGAGCGGCGGTGTGCGGCTACGGCGGCCCACTCTATTGTATCACCGGGGTGATAAATGGGACGGTCGGTGAAAATGAGCATGGAATGCTGCGTCTCCACAGGATCTTCCCGACCGACTCCCTGCACCCACAGGGTGGTAAGGAAATCGTAGTTAAGCCCCTTGTAGCTTGCAGTCAGCCTTTCGCTCTCCCAGCGGTCTCCCTTCGGTGCGTCGAAGACTAAAGTTCCGTTTTTACCGGTCTTGCCCACCGGAATGTTCTTGCTGTTTCTCCTGTTGCTGATCTTGCTGAAAGACACATCGGGCAGCGGTGCTCCGGTAGTAAAGTCTACCGCCGCCGCTACAATCTGTGAGCAGCCATTGACCGCGAAAGGAAATAGAGGCGAAACTTCGATCGTCGGAGAGTAGTCTTCGCAGACGCCGTCGACAGTTATCACAAGAGCATAGCGGCCGGGCTCGCCGAGTGTGAACGAAGCTTCAGCCGATCCGATTATTGAATCGGGGGAATATGTCCAGGCGGTCTCTTCGCTGTATTTCTTCACTATTTTCTTCGACTGCGTTGAGATTCCGGTCGGTATTTTGTAGGCACCGATGCGTATGGCTTTGGCAAAGCGCCATGCTGCAGTAAATTTAAAAGGCTTGCCGGGAGCCACGACCGAAGGCGCGGAGAGGATGACCGTAGGCTGGCGCAAGGTGTACAGCGTGTTGGTTAGCTCGTTGTTGCCATACCAGTCGGGGAAGTCCGCTAATGAAGTGGAGATCAGCGATATCATCTCCTCGCGGATGTCGGGGCGGGAGAAGGCGTCGATTTTTGATAATATGTATCGCGCAGCTTCGGTGTGTGAATATTTCTTATAGAGACTGAGAAGTTCGCTCCTGCTGGCCTCCTGCATTTGAGCGCGCTTCACCGACCAGAAGAAGAATGGTGCGGAAGCTTCGCCATAGGACGTTATGGCTTTGTCGATCAGATTTCTTTTCTCGCTGAGATAATTGTTGCCGGATCTTGAAAATGATGTGAGAGCCTCCTCTTTCTTGAGCCATACGAAGGCGAGGACATCGGGGAAATACTGAAGTACATCGGGCGAGTAATCGACCGACGCGCTGTAGCGGCTGAGGGGAGTGTCGCCTGCGAAAGACTGAGCGCTATCGAGCAACGCTAAGATTTTTGTACGGAACTGCTCGCCGCTCCATGTGGAAATGTCGGCAGGATATGGTTCGAGAGGTGCATCGACACGGTCGTAGACATATCGTTTACTCTCGTAGATAGTTTTAAACACCTCGGCTTCGAGTGCAAGGAGCATAGCTTTGGTGGCTGGGTCGATGCCCTTGTGAGCGAGCTGGGCCTCGATGAATGCCGGTTGCGAAAAAATGGTATCGGTGTCGATATTGCGCTGAGCGGTGATGATCTGGAGAATGGCACACAGGCGGTCGGCTCCGCTGTCGGGTAGCCGGTCGGTAGCGTCAAGTATCTTTTCGGCGTCGGCTATCACCTGACGGGGATAAGCGAAGTCGGGAATCTTGAATTCTGGTTTGTCGGCGCCGGAGGCAAAGAAGTTGAAAAGCATAAGAAAGAATAGAATAAAGGTGAATCTTCTCAGTCGCAGCATAGTCATGGCGGGTGTTATTGAAAAGAAAAAAAGGCGGCGGGATAAAACTCCGTACCCCGCCACCAATTGTAGATTTAATGTTTTGTGCTTACTTCTTGTTGATTGCGCAAGCCTTGCACTTTTCGTTGATCTGAGTGAAGAAGTCGTTGCCCTTGTCATCGACGAGGATGAATGCGGGGAAGTCCTCAACTTCAATCTTCCAGATTGCTTCCATGCCGAGTTCGGGGTACTCGAGGAGCTCGACTTTCTTGATAGAATTCTGAGCGAGTACTGCAGCAGGACCGCCGATAGAGCCGAGGTAGAATCCGCCGTGCTTCTTGCAGGCGTCGGTTACAGCCTGGCTGCGGTTACCCTTGGCGATCATTATCATGGAGCCGCCTGCGGTCTGGAACTGGTCGACGTAGCTGTCCATACGGCCTGCGGTAGTAGGTCCGAATGAGCCTGAGGGCATGCCTTCGGGAGTCTTGGCAGGACCGGCGTAGTAGATAGGATGATCCTTGAGGTACTGGGGCATGGGCTCTCCACGGTCGAGACGCTCTTTGATCTTGGCATGAGCGATGTCGCGGCCTACGATGATAGTGCCCTTGAGCGACAGACGGGTAGATACGGGATATTTGGTGAGTTCTGCGAGGATTTCGGGCATGGGACGGTTGAGGTCGATCTTCACAACTTCACCTTCGCCTGCTTTGCGATATTCTTCGGGGATGAGTT
>CAYYQS010000002.1:0-40284 GCA_964472555.1 uncultured Bacteroides sp. | reverse complement strand
GACCGTTGATTTTCAGCCTAACTACGACAATTCACGCAAAGAACCGGTAGTACTTCCTACCCGCTTCCCCAACCTTCTTGTCAATGGCGCTTCGGGTATCGCCGTGGGTATGGCTACAAATATGCCCCCTCACAATCTCGGCGAAAGTATCGACGCCTGCATAGCACTCCTCGAAAACCCTGATCTCACCATTTCAGACCTCACAAAGATCATTCTTGCCCCCGACTTCCCCACCGGAGGTATTATATATGGTTACGAAGGTGTTCGCGAGGCATACGAGACCGGTCGTGGACGTGTTATAATCCGCGCAAAGGCAGAAATCGAGCAGAAACATGATCACGAGCTCATCGTCGTCACTGAGATTCCTTACGGCGTCAACCGTGCCGAACTTATCAAGAGCATTGCCGACCTCGTAATCAATAAGAAGATCGACGGTATCGCCAACGTAAACGACGAATCTGACCGTGACGGCATGCGTATCGTTGTTACGCTTAAGAGCGATGCAAATGCCAATGTGGTGCTCAATAAGCTCTACAAACTTACTGCAATGCAATCGTCGTTCGCTGTCAACAATGTGGCGCTTGTCAACGGTCGTCCTCGCACTCTCAACCTTAAGGAAATTCTTCAGGCTTTCAACGATCACCGTCGTGAAGTGGTTACCCGCCGCACACAGTATGATCTTCGTAAAGCACGCGAAAAGGCCCACATCCTCGAGGGCCTGATGATAGCGGTCCAGAATATTGACGAAGTCATTGCCATTATCAAGAGTTCCAAGACCACAGAAGAAGCCCGCACCCGTCTGGCAGAGCGCTTCGGTCTATCAGAAGCTCAGACTCAGGCAATCGTTGATATGCGTCTGCGTGCACTCACCAATCTGGCTGTCGACGAGCTTAAGAACGATATCGATGAGATTCACAAACGTATAGCTGAACTCGAACTCATTCTCCGCGACGAAAACGTGATGCGTAATCTTATTGAAGACGAGCTCCGTGAAGTCAAGGAAAAATTCGGCGACGCGCGCCGTACGAAGATTAAATACACCGCCGGAGAGTTCAACGAAGAAGATTTCGTTGCCGATGAAGAAATGATTATCACCATTTCTCACCTCGGATATATCAAGGCTACTCCTCTTGCAGAATTCAAGGCTCAGAATCGTGGAGGCATGGGGGCCCGAGGCTCCGTTACACGCGACAAAGATTTCATCGAGCACATCTATACGGCTTCGATGCACAACACCATGCTATTCTTCACCGATCGTGGTCTTGTATATAAATTAAAGGTGTATGAACTTCCCGAAGGTACCAAGCAGAATAAGGGACGCGCACTACAGAACCTCCTCAACATCGAGCCGGGCGACAGGGTGAATGCGTTTATCCGCTGCAAGAATCTTGACGATCCCGAGTACACGTCTTCGCACTATCTCGTATTCGCCACAGCCAATGGCCTTATCAAGAAAACTGTGCTCAGCGAGTATGCAAGAGTCATGGCAAAGGGCAAGAAAGCCATCCTCATCCGCGAAGGTGACACACTCGTAGGAGTAGAACTCACCGACGGCAATAGCGAGATACTTATGGCAAACCGTCATGGTCGCGCGATCCGCTTCCACGAAAGTGATCTCAGGCCTATGGGACGCGTAAGTTCCGGCGTACGCGGCATGAAACTTGATGAAACAGGTGACGATGCCATTGTCGGACTTGTTGTAATGCCCGAAGATACTGAGAACTCAGTACTTGTACTGTCTCAGAAGGGCTTCGGCAAGCGTTCACTCCTTGACGGTTACCGTCTTACCCGCCGTGGAGCACGTGGTGTCAAGACCATGAACATCACCGACAAGACAGGTTCTCTCGTAGCCTTCAAATCGGTGAATGATGACAATGACCTCGTGATTATCAACCGCTCGGGCATCGTACTTCGCGTTCATGTTGCAGACATCCGCATCATGGGTCGCCTGACGCAGGGAGTCCGTATCATCAATCTGGAGAAGCGTAACGACACTATCGCTTCAGTCTGCTGCGTTGATGCCGATCCCGAAGAAGAAACAATACAAATAGCTCCGGATGCTGAAGAGCTTCCCGATCTCACCGGTTCAGAAGACGCCGATGTCGAAATTGAAGAAATCGATGAGATTGAAGAAGAGACTTCCGATTCCGAGGAATAATGAAATGAATAAATAACTTAAATCACTTATAAATTACTTACGATGAAGAAAATCTGTCTACTGGCTATCGCCGTAGCCACTTTCGTCGGCGCAAATGCCCAGCTTTCAGTAGTTAAGGAAGCAGAGCGTGCCATGAAGAACGGTGAAAAGACTGCCAAGGTCGTTGAAATCATCACTCCCGCCTTCACCAATGAGGAAACTGCCGGAGACGTCAACACCTGGTATATCCCCGGCGCTTCCGCATTCAAGGAATATGACCACATGCTCGGTCTTCTCCAGTTCAATAAACTTCCTGAGAACGGCAAGACCACCATGGGTCACCTCCTTCTCGACGGTTATACTTATTTCGGCAAGGCTCTTCCTCTTGACTCAATTCCTGATGCCAAGGGTAAAATCAAACCTAAGAAATCCAAGGAGATTCTCAATACCCTCGCCGGTCACTACAACGACTATCTCAACTTCGGTGTAGAGCTTTATAATGAAAAGGATTATCAGGGAGCTTACGATCTCTGGGAAATCTACGTTGAAGCTCCTAAGAGTGCCGAACTTGCCAAGATACTCACAGCCAACAAGACTATGCCAGCCGACAGCCTTCTCGCCAACATCGCCTATAATCAGGGTCTTGCAGCATGGCAGCTCGACAACCTTCAGGCAGCTCTCGCAGCCTTCCGCAAGGGTATCTCACTCGGCTATGACAAAAAACAGATCTTCGACAACGCTATAGCAGTTGCCAAGAACATGCAGAACAATGAAGAAGTGCTTGCACTCGCTCAGGAAGCACTTCCCCTTTTCGGCACAGAAGATTCGGCCTATATGGCAGAAATCGTAAACTACTATCTCCAGTCTAAGAATTTCGACAAGGCTTTCGAGATCATCAACGCTGCCATAGCACAGAATCCTAACAATGCACAGTATTACATAGTGCAGGGTGTGCTCTACGAAAATATTCAGGATAATGCTTCCGCTAAGAATTCTTATGAGAATGCCGTTCGTCTCGATGCGTCAAACGCTCAGGCAAACTATTACTACGGACGCATGCTCTGCAGCGAAGCTTTCAACCTTCTGGATAACGCACCCACTCTTCAGTCTGAGTATAACAAGTACTTCCCCGAAAAGGTAGAGCCCCTGCTCAAGCAGGCTGCCACTGTTCTTGAAGGAGCCTATAAACTCGATGCCGACAATACTGAAATTCTTAAAATACTTGAGAGCGTTTACTACAATCTCAACGACGAGAATATGCTCAACGACGTGCGCAACCGCATGGAGTACTAATTCGGCCAACTAATTTCATACTCAGCGGGTACATCTTCCGGATGTATCCGCTGTTTTTTATGGCGGCTCGACAACTTGTAATAGATCTGTCGCAAATTTTGCTCATCTCTGTTTTTTTATTAACTTTGTGGAGAAATACAGCAGAATAATTTTTTATGAAATATATAGGCGCACACGTGGCCTCTCTCCCCCTCGTGAGCGACGCACCTGAAGAAGCGCGTCGTCTTGGTGCCACTGCCTTTGCATTCAATCTCATAGACCCTCAGAAGTGGAATTATCCACCCTATGAGGAAAGTGACGTAGAGCTTTTCCGAAAACTTTGTGCCGACTACGGTTTCACTTCTGCTCAGATACTCCCTCACTCCGCTTTCACAGTCAATCTTTGTTCTCCCGAAGCTCGCAAGCTTTCTCTTTCAAGAAGAACCTTCGTGGACGAAATGAAGCGTTGCAGTCAGCTTGGGTTGGGCATGCTTAATTTCCACCCTGGAGCACATCTCAACAAAATTGAAGAAGACGAAAGCCTCAGACTCGTAGCAGAATCAATCAATTACGCACTTGAACGCACAGAAGGTGTTACAGCAGTTATTGAGAATACCGCAGGTCAAGGATCGAATATCGGATTCAGTTTCCGGCAACTTGCCAGAATCATTGAGGGAGTTAACGATAAAAGTCGTGTGGGCGTGTGTATCGACAGCTGTCATGCCTCTGCTGCAGGCTACGAACTTTCTTCAGCAGATTCTTACGATGCCACATGGGGTGAATTCTCCTCTACTATAGGTTTTGAATTTCTAAGGGGGATGCATATAAACGATGCAATGCGTGCAACAGGTTCGAGGATCGACCGGCATGCTTCTATCGGAAAAGGAACGATAGGCATAGACTTCTTCCGCAGACTTATGCAGGATCCGAGATTCGACGGTATTCCGATGATACTCGAGACCCCCGATCCGACTCTTTGGCCTGAAGAAATACATCTGCTGCAAAGAATGGCGCAACAAGAAAAGGATAACTTATAGAATAATATATTAATACTTACAGATTTTTCATACTTACCTTTATCAGAGTACAATGAAACAAACACGTGATTTAAGTTTCTGGAAACTATGGAATCTGAGTTTCGGTTTCTTCGGAGTTCAGATAGCCTATGCTTTACAGAGCTCTCAGGTGAGCCGTATTTTCTCTACGATCGGCGCTGATCCACACGATCTCAGCTACTTCTGGATCTTACCACCTCTTATGGGCCTTATAGTTCAACCTATTGTAGGCTCTGCCAGCGACCGCACTTGGACAAAGCTTGGTCGACGCCTCCCATATCTCCTTGTAGGTGCTATCGTAGCAATAATAGTGATGTGCTTCCTGCCTAATTCCGGCTCCCTTGGCCTCGGCATTTCACAGGCTATCACATTTGGACTGATCATGCTCATGCTTCTGGATACCTCGATCAATATGGCCATGCAGCCTTTCAAGATGCTTGTAGGCGATATGGTAAACGAGAAGCAGAAAGGTCTTGCATATTCCATTCAGTCTTTCCTCTGCAATGCAGGCTCTGTTGTTGGTTATATCGCACCTTTCGTTCTTGCTCTTTTCCTGAGTAACACCGCTCCGGCAGGAGAAGTACCTCCGACTGTGACGTGGGCATTCTATATAGGAGCCATAATATTGGCGATATGCGTTGTCTATACATTCGTGAAGGTCAAGGAAATGCCTCCACACGAATATGCGATGTATCACGGAATCGATGAATCGGCAGAGAAATCGGAGAAGAAAGAGAACATGTTCCGCCTTCTCGTCAAGGCTCCGAAAGTATTCTGGACGGTAGGTCTTGTTCAATTCTTTTGCTGGGCAGCATTCCTTTACATGTGGACCTATTCAACAGATGCTGTTGCTCTTCAGGCTTTCGATGCACCCTCGATCAACGAAATTACCGGTGTGACCATAAACGGACAGAAATTTGACGATAAATATTTGTTTAACGACGAACGTCCGGTAATTGAAAATGGTCAACTCGCTCTCGGAGGAATTATGGTGGACGGTGCTTTCTCCAGTCCAAATACTGTGATTTTGGGAGCAGATACTCTGATCTACAATGGGGAAATTGTGAATGTGGACGGCGTACTCAAGATTTCTCCCAACGGCGACTACTTTGCATCATCCGGTCAGACAATCAATATCGACGGTGTAGATCTCGTGCTTTCGAACGGTGCATGTGCTGTTTCTGAGCTTATGCTCATCGAGCCCGGCACTCAACTTACACTCGCTCACATAGCGTCGCTCGATGCCAACACCGGCAAATACGTTCTCGAGCAGACCTCTACCCTCCCCTCCGTTTCTTCTCCCGAGGAGATTACTCTCAACTATAAGACAGTACTCAATCCTGCAACTCCTCAATATCAGAATGCCGGAGACTGGAACGGTAATCTCTTTGCAATTCAGGCTATAGCAGCCGTTCTTTGGGCAATAGTACTCGCCGGATTCAAGCGGCGTAAGCTTGGCTATTCACTCAGCCTGCTCATAGGAGCTATCGGTTTTATCTCAGTATACTTCATCCACGACCAGTACGTCCTCGCTGTCAGCTACGCTCTCATGGGTTGTGCCTGGGCTGCCATGCTTTCTATGCCGTTTACGATTCTTACTAACGCCCTTACCGGTGGCAATATCGGAACGTACCTCGGTCTTTTCAACTGCACAATAACTATTCCTCAGATAGTCGCAGCCCTCTGTGGTGGTGCAATCCTCCATTGCTTCCCCACTGCAGCCAACGGTGCTCCGCTTACTGTAGGAATGCTTGTTGTTTCAGGCATACTCCTTCTGCTTGGTTCGTTGACTGTCTGGATCATAAAGGAAACTTTCGGATCGCAGACTGCAAAGTAACGATTTAATATAACAAACCCTCTGAGTCTTACAGGTCTTATATCCGATAAGGCTTGTAAGACTTTTTTAAGAGCATTCATTCTATGGAATCTATACGCCAGCTATATAAAATTGGTTTCGGACCGTCGAGCTCGCACACAATGGGACCGCGTAAAGCTGCAGAAATATTTGCGCAGAGAGTCGGCGATGCAACCCGCATTGAAGTCACTCTCTACGGAGCCCTTGCAGCTACAGGCCGAGGTCACCTTACCGATCAGGCTATCCTGGAGGTGTTGACCCCAGTGTGTCCCACCGAAATTGCATGGAAACCGGATTCAGTTCTTCCGTTTCACACCAACGGCATGACATTCAAAGCTTTCGATAAGGAAGGAAAAGAGTTGGATTCGTGGACTGTTTACTCTATTGGAGGAGGTGATATTGTCGAGGAAGGACAGCATCGCACCTCGGGTCCGTCGATCTATCCTTTGACAAAAATCAAAGATATTCAGGCTCTCTGCGAACGAGAGGGAACAAGCTACTGGGAATACGTTGAGCGTTGTGAAGGACCGGAGATATGGGACTATCTCGCCAAGGTATGGGGTGTGATGCAACGTGCCGTCGAACGTGGAATTGAAGCTGAAGGTGTGCTCCCAGGTGGTCTCGGCGTGAGAAGGAAGGCCGTCAGCTACTATGTACATGCCGAGGGATACAATAAGTCGCTTAAGAGCCGTGGACTCGTCTACGCTTACGCCCTCGCTGTATCAGAAGAGAATGCGTCGGGAGGAGAAATCGTCACTGCTCCCACATGCGGTAGTTGTGGAATAGTTCCTGCAGTACTCTATCACCTTCATCATTCCAAAGGCTTCAGCGAAAAAAGAATTTTGCGAGCTCTTGCCACTGCAGGACTTTTCGGCAATGTTGTAAAGTACAATGCTTCCGTCTCGGGAGCCGAAGTTGGGTGTCAGGGCGAAGTCGGAGTCGCTTGTGCTATGGCGGCAGCGGCAGCATCCCAACTCTTCGGAGGTACTCCGGCTCAGATAGAATATTCGGCAGAAATGGGGCTCGAACATCATCTCGGCCTTACATGCGATCCGGTTTGCGGACTCGTGCAGATACCATGTATTGAGCGTAACGCCTACGCAGCAGCCCGAGCACTTGATGCCAATTTATATGCAGCATTTTCCGACGGCAAACATTCTGTCGACTTCGATCGCATTGTTGAAGTAATGAAGCAGACGGGGCACGATATTCCTTCCCTATATAAGGAAACTGCTCTCGGGGGCCTGGCGGTAATTAAATAAAGAAATAGTAATCAAAAGCACCCATTGGATTGTTATTCATTACGTAGACATTACTTTCACTCAAAATATTCATCACCTTGGCATCAAATATTCCCGTTTCATCGCCTAAGTCCTCAACGGCTGCCCTTGGAACAGCAACTATAGGCCAGCTTCTACTGCAATATTCCCTTCCGGCAATTATTGCAAGTATAGCGACGTCGCTATACAATATCGTCGACAGTATCTTCATAGGCAGAGGCGTTGGCGCCATGGCAATTACCGGATTGGCCATTACCTTTCCCCTGATGAATCTTGTTGTGGCATTCTGTGTACTCGTCGCAGTAGGAGGTGCCACAATATCTTCGATTTTTCTCGGTCAGCAGGACACGGCCAAAGCATCTAAGGTGATAGGGAATGTGACTATTCTTTGCCTTATACATGCCGCTGTTATAATGACTGTCGGTCTTGTTTTTCTTGATGAAATACTCGTGCTATTCGGAGCTACCGCCGAGACACTCCCATACGCAAGGGAGTTTATGATAATTATACTCCTCGGTACGCCGATAAGCTACGTTTTTCTCGGGTTAAACAATCTAATGAGAGCAACAGGATATCCCAAGAAAGCCATGATTTCAGCCTTACTTTCTGTGGGTGTTAATATTGTTGTAGCTCCGTTGCTTATCTTCACTTTCGGCTGGGGTATAAGAGGTGCGGCAATCGCTACTATTTCCGGCCAGTTTGCAGCATTCATCTGGGTTCTCAATCACTTTATATCCAAAAAGAGTTTCATCCATTTCACACGTGGTTGCTGGAAGCTTTCATGGACGCTAATCAAGAAAATCTATAGCATCGGACTCTCTCCGTTCCTTATGAACTGCTGCGCCTGTCTTGTTGTGGTCTTTATAAATAAAGCTCTACTCGAAAGTGCCGGGGCTGATGGGAATCTCGCTGTAGGAGCTTATGGTATCGTTAACCGTACAACCACCTTCTTTGTAATGATAATCTTCGGAATCACCCAAGGCATGCAACCTATACTCGGCTACAATTTTGGTGCAGCTAATTGGGACCGCGTCAAGAAGACCCTTATGCGCGGTATATGGATTGCTACAGGAATAGCATCTGTAGGCTTCATACTTACCGAAACTATTCCCGATACTATAAGCGCGATGTTTACAACCGACGAGGGGATGGTTAGAATCGCACGCGACGGTTTTAAGATCTATTTTATGTTCTATCCTCTTGTCGGAGCACAGATTGTGATCCAGAATTACTTTCAGTCAATCGGTAAGCCTAAATTTTCAATATTCCTGTCCCTCACCCGTCAGCTGATATTCCTTGTGCCACTCCTCTGGATTCTCCCTCCACGCTTCGGTGTCGACGGCGTATGGATCTCGATGTGCGCGAGCGACTTCATAGCCTTTGTGCTCGCAGTGCTCACTGCGACCATCATGAACAGGAAGATTGGGCATACAATTCAGAAAGCCAAAACTATCAATGGTTGAAAAAGTTAATCTTAGAGTAACGCCTGAGGTCGCTGCCGATTCCTCTAAAATCGAGGCAGAGTGCGCAACTCAGCTTCATCTTTCACCTTCCCGGATAGTAAAAACTATTATCCGGAGGAGATCTATTGATGCCCGCCAGCGTAAGGTTATGATAAACCTCACGGTGGAAGTGCATGTCGATAAAATTCATACAGAACTACTTGAACCGGTAATTATTGATTATCCTGACGTAAAGGGTGCTCCCAACTGTATTATTGTGGGTGCGGGACCTGCAGGACTCTTTGCCGCTCTCGAACTTATTGAGGCTGGAATACGACCTATCGTACTTGAGCGTGGGAAAGATGTTGACTCCCGGCGTGCCGATATGGTGGCAATAAACCGTACAGGAGTCGTTGATCCTGATTCAAACTATTGTTTCGGAGAAGGTGGGGCCGGAGCATATTCCGACGGCAAGCTCTATACTCGAAGTAAGAAACGTGGCTCTGTGGAAAAAGTGCTAAACATATTCGTTCAGCATGGAGCTCAGCCTGAAATTCTGATCGATGCACATCCTCATATCGGCACGGATAAGCTACCTGCCGTAATTAAGGCTATGCGAGAAACGATTATTGCATGTGGTGGTGAAATACATTTCAATACAAAAGTCACCGGACTTCTTATCGACGGCGAAGGCTCGGTATGCGGAGTGAAAGACGCTGATTCAAAGAAATGGACCGGCCCCGTAATTCTGGCCACAGGTCATTCCGCACGCGACGTCTATCATTTTTTGTCGGAAAGCGGAATTAAACTTCAGCCGAAAGGTATTGCCGTTGGCGTTCGTCTGGAGCACCCACAGCATCTTATAGATTGCCTCCAGTATCATTCTCCAAAAGGTAGAGGTAAATATCTTCCGGCCGCTGAATATAGTATGCTTACCCGTGTAGACGATAGGGCTGTATATTCATTCTGCATGTGTCCGGGTGGCTATATCATTCCGGCCGCGAGCGCTCCCGGTCAGCTGGTAGTAAATGGAATGTCACCTGCAAACCGTGGAACAAAATGGGCTAACTCGGGTATGGTCGTGGAAGTATTGCCTGAAGATATTCCTGACAAAGAAGGCGAAGACAGTGCTCTTAAGGTAATGAGATTTCAAGAAGAAATCGAGAAAAAATTCTTCGAAGCTGCCGGAGAAACCCAGCAGGCTCCGGCACAACGAATGAAGGACTTCGTTGAAGGTCACCTCTCTGCGGATCTTCCCCGCTCATCCTACCCTCCCGGCTTGCTCAGCCGACGCATAGACCAGCTACTTCCCGATAGCATATCACGTCGACTTAAAGAAGGATTCCGTCAGTTCAACGCGAAGCAACGCGGATTTCTCACCAACGATGCAGTGCTTATAGGGGATGAAACACGCACTTCTTCGCCGGTACGCATTCCCCGCGATTCAGAATCCATGCAGCATATTGATGTGCCAGGTCTTTACCCCTGCGGAGAAGGTGCCGGATATGCCGGTGGTATAGTTTCTGCTGCTATGGACGGCATCGCTTGCGCCAAGGCGGTAGCACAAAAAATATTAGCTAAATGAAAAATCGCCTTTTTTGACTATATTTTTCGCCTTTTCGACCAATAAAGTAGCCGAAAAATGTAGTAATTTTGTATCGATTATGCGTATTTGCCCGATCATACTATTCCCTATCGTGTTTCTTCTGGCATCATTTTGGCCTGCAGAAGCTCAATCGCAGCGTGCCGACAAGCCTTTCACACTTCTCATTGACGCTGGACATGGAGGAAAAGATTTAGGGTGTCATGGAAAGTCGGAATACGAGAAACATATCACGCTGGATGTAGCGAGTCGTTTCAACGACCTTGTGAAAAAGAACTTCGGAGATAGTGTCGCCACAATTATGACGCGCGATTCGGATGTCTTCGTACCTCTCGACAAGCGTGCAAGCATTGCCAACAAAGCGGAAGCAGACCTCTTTGTATCAATTCACGTCAATTCAGTAGATTATAAGAACCGCAACCGCGCTTCAATCCATGGTGCTTCGGTCTATACCGTAGGTCTTCATAAGAGCGATGCAAATCTCGGAGTGGCTATGCGGGAAAATGCCGTGATAGAGTTGGAGGAAGATTTTACCGAGACATATCAGGGTTTTGATCCTTCATCCTCAGAATCATATATAATATTTGAGTTAGGGCAGAATCACTCTATGGCTCAAAGCGTAGATTTTGCCTCTCTCGTTCAAAACGAACTTGTAGCAACAGCCGGACGTTCCGACAAAGGAATCCGTCAGGCGGGTTTCCTCGTACTATGGGCTACTAAAATGCCCTCAGTGCTTGTCGAACTCGATTTCATCTGCAATCCCGACGCAGAGAAATTTCTCGGCTCGGCAAATGGTCGTCAGCAATGTGCGCAGGCACTCTTCAACGCGTTCGCCCAATACCGTAACTTAACGAAATAATTCATCATAAAAGATTGACACCGATGAAAAAAGTATTCAGCAAAGAAGTGATTATAGGAGCACTTGTTATTTTGGCTCTTGCTTTGCTCTTCGTAGGCATTAACTTCCTTAAGGGTATCAATGTGTTCAAAGCCGCAAATTACTACTATGCGACTTACACTAATATCCAGGGTATGGCACAGTCTGCCCCTGTGACTCTCAACGGATATAAAATTGGTCAGGTCCGTGAAATAGAATACGACTACGACAATCTCGGTACTGTTACCATTGAAATCAGTGTAGACAAAAAACTCCGGCTTCCAAAGGGCTCCAAGGCACTCGTTGTTTCTGATCTTCTGGGTACAGCTTCTGTAGAACTCGTAATCGGTAACTCTGCCGACGGTTTCTATGGTGTTGGCGATACAATACCGGGCGAAGTAAAAGCCGGGATGATGGATGCGGTAAGCAAGGAACTCATGCCTGCTGTTTCGGCAATTTTCCCGAAGATAGATACACTTCTCACAAGCCTCAATGCAATAGCTGCAGATCCGGCTCTGACAACGAGTATCAATCGCTTCGATAACATTACGGCCGAGCTCGAAGCATCTCTCCGCTCTATGCGCGGAGTTCTTGCCTCACTACAACCTATCACAAAAGATGTGAAAAGCATTACTGCTAATGTCGACTCCATTACCGGTGATTTGTCTGCTGTAAGCTCTTCACTTCGCGAGGCTCAGATAGACAGCATTATCTCTAACCTCGAAACTACAATTTCTAACGTTGAATCCCTCACCGCCCAACTTAACAATCCTGATTCATCGATAGGAAAACTCACACACGATCCTGAACTTTACGATAATCTCAATGCTGCGGTTGCTTCGCTCGATTCACTATTGATCGATGTTAAGAAGAACCCCAAGCGCTATATCAGCATCAAGCTCCTTTGAGATTTCTGTGACCTTAAAAATAAAATCGGTGAAACAAAAGTTTCACCGATTTTATTTTTTACTTTATTTCTTCGTTAACCGGATTGCAAATCCACCACTTCGTGCTAAAGGAATCTCCATATAGTCGGTCGATTTCACATCTTTCCTCTCAATAGTCACCGGATAGGGATTTGTCTCCCAGTCGGCATCGGGACCGTCGCGATATATTATAGCTGTGTAGATTGTATCCGGATCAAGAAAATCAAGTGAAAAACGTGAGATTCTCGCATCGTCTCCAGTAGCACCGGCAACATACCAGTCTTCGGAATGCTTATCTTTTCTTACCACGGTAATATATTTACCGATTTCTGCTTCCGGATATGAGGTCCGGCTCCAGTCGGTCGGACATGATTCTACGAATGCAAGTGGCCCGGGATTCCGTTCATAGTTTTCTATCATGTCAGAAGCCATTTGAAGAGGAGAATACAATATCATGAAAAGTGCTAGTTGCTTGGCAAGAGTTGTGTTGACACGTGTATTTGGCAAAATATTATTCTCAAAGTCAAATGTTACCGGGGTAAAATCCATTGGACCGGCAAGACCACGCGTGAAAGGAATTGTCACAGTATGCGACGGCGGATTTCCTCCGGCTCGATTCCAGGCGTCCCATTCTTGCCCGCGCACACCCTCCTGAGTCATCAGATTGGGATATGTGCGTTGAATACCTGTGGGCATCACAGGTTCGTGATTGTCGATATTAACACCATAGCGAGCAGCAGTCTCTATCACTTTTCTCATGTGGCGTACGCCGAACTGACTTGAATGTCGCTCTTTGCCGTCAAGCATCGGATGTGTGTAGCCCGTCTTCACATATTTTATTCCATTGTCGCGACAATATCTGAAAGCGTCCTCAAGTTGCTCCTCATAATTAGCCACTTTACTACCCGTCTCATGGTGACTGATAAAATCAACACCGAGATCTCGGCCATACTCACATATTGAGTCAAGCGCAAAATCGTCGTAAGGCTCTGTAAAACTGAAGTCGTAGGTCCACCAATCCTTATTCCACCCTTCCACAAGTACTCCACCGAAACCGTGCTTGGCTGCAAAATCCATGTATCGCTTCACATTTTCTGTAGTAGCACCATGTTTCGGACCGTTACCCCAAGTATGGGTCCGCTTATGGTAGCACCACCAGACGCCTATATACCTTTGAGGTTTGATCCATTCGGTATCTTCAATCACACATGGTTCGTTAAGATTAAGCATTATTCTTGAGAGCAGTAGATCCGGCAAAGAGTCTGCCATTATCAGCGTACGCCACGGAGAAACCCGGGTATCTGTTACGAATACCAGTTCTCCTGTAGACCAAGGAGTGAGCTGAGCTTTGAGAGTATTGCTTCCCGGCAGCGCTTCGACATTAAGGGCAGCATAGTCGGTCAGATTAGCCTCATGAAGAGCCATCATCAGACCATCGCCCTCAATAGTAATCGGAGTACTCGCTTTCCCTATACTGTCGAGAGGTAACTCACGATACAGTCCTTCATAATAGTTTACCTTATCTGCTGGAATAGACCACGAACGGTATGCCTTCGGGAAAGCGAATTCTGTAAGCTCGTCGGTAATAGTGAAATTCTCAAGATCGGTTTGTCTGGGAAATTCATACCGAAATCCAAAACCGTCATCAAAAACCCTGAAAACGACACCAAGAGTACGTCCGCCCTGCTCTACTTCTACTGCCAGCTCATTATAGTTGTTGCGGATTGAGTCCTCTTCTCCCCACACAGGCGCCCATGTTTCATCAAATGACGTCGTCACTGAATTCTTGATTTTCATAGGGCCCGTGAGTGCAGGAGCTTCGGAAATAACGAGCCCAAGCCTTGAGGGCTGAAGTACAGTCTTCCCGTTTTTTTCTGCAGAGTAACGTAGAAAACCATCGTCATCGCTGACAGTTATCTCAATCTTACCGTCAGGCGAACAAACTTTCACCTCTTCTGCCAAAGAGGGTATAAAACTGATAAGACCGTTTATTACGGCTAAAAAGGAATGTTTCATAGATATGTGATAAGAAAAGTGTTTATCGGAATGCCTCAGCGCCGGTTTCAGCAAGAATATCTGATGATGTATAAAAATCCGGCGATAGCAGGAAGCTTAGTTCTGTATCTTTATGTTTGTGTATATATTCTTCAACAAGTTTAAGACCTACATATCGTCCTATCCGGCCGGGGAACATCGTCGGCAACTCCCTCACTGCCGGAGCAGGAGAAACAAAACGAGCTGATAGAGTCTCAGAGGTATCGAATAGCAAGCCGGAGGATGCAAGTTCACTCCATAACTTACTGCGATTCCCTTCAATCCATGAGAAGTCTTCGTCATTATAGTCAAGCGCGAGTGCTTCCTTTGCGTGGGGCACGACTTGCAGCTTTGAATATGCCAGCGCCCCATGATACAGCATTTGTGAGAGAAGAGTTGCCTTCTCACCCTCCGCCGAATAGGGATAAGAACTTCCCAGCAAAGCCTCGGCCATATAATAAGGTAATTTTGCGGGATCCTTTTCAAGCCTTCTGTACACCGGCCAAGGAGAATATCCTTCATATTCAGGGCCTAAGAAATGATTTAAAGCTATCAGCATCACTGAGTCGACAAACATTATCGCCTCCTGCCTGCCGTAAACAACTGTTGCATAGCGCCGTTCGGGGAAGTTTAAACCTCTTTCGCGCGAAGCTCCCAGGATGTATCCAAGAACCTTCCTAATTGCATCTTCAGTCGGAAACACACTGTCTGTTGGAGGAGTGAATGTGGCTACCTGACGCGAATTCGCCCAAGCTTTTGCAAGACCGTCAGTTAAAGTCTCTTCAGGTGCAATCACTTTAAAGAAGGCAGTCAGTTCAGGCGAGAGACTATCAAGAAGTTCTACTCTCGATAATGAATCAAGATCTGCAAACTGTGCCAGGGGCGTATGAAGATCCTTGATATCAGCAGGCGCATACTCCACGGTATTGTTGCTGCACGAAGCCGCTATTGCGAGAATTATTCCAAGATATATTTTGCTATCTTTCATGTCGGTAGATTTGTATAATGCAAAGTTAGGTATAAAAAAAATTAAAAGATAAGTGTGTTAAAGACTTAGTAGATAAAATTAACATTCCTTTTAGAGATATTAATTGTTATATCCGTAATTTTGTAGAGCGAAAGAACAACTCCTTTTGAGTCCTTTTCTGCTCTCATCATAACACAGAATATTAAACTAAAACTTGAATCATAACATACAAATATTATGAGCGACAGCGTCAATATTCGTCAACTCAATGAGTTAGTTGCCGGAAAGAGCGACTTCATCACAATGGTAACACACGGCATGGATCAGACCATTGTCGGTCAGAAACATCTCGTTGAAAGCTTACTCATAGCGATGCTCGCTAACGGGCACGTTCTTCTCGAAGGTGTCCCCGGCCTTGCAAAAACTCTTGCTATCAAAACTCTTGCGCAGCTCATCGACGCAAAGTACAGCCGAATTCAGTTTACCCCCGACCTTCTCCCTGCCGATGTTATCGGTACTATGATATACAGCGTTAAAAACGAGACCTTCCAGGTTAAGAAGGGCCCGATCTTCGCGAATTTCGTGCTTGCCGATGAAATTAACCGAGCTCCAGCTAAAGTGCAGTCAGCACTTCTCGAAGCTATGCAGGAACGTCAGGTGACTATTGGCGACAATACATTCCCCCTCGACAAACCTTTCCTCGTAATGGCTACCCAGAACCCGGTTGAACAGGAAGGTACTTATCCCCTCCCCGAAGCTCAGGTCGACCGTTTCCTGATGAAAGTCGTCATCGGCTATCCTACTAAAGATGAAGAACGCGAGATTATCCGCATGAATATCGCGCGTGAGCAACGTCCGGTTCTCCCGATTCTCAAACCTTCAGAAGTTATCGAAGCACAAAAGATTGTTGAGCAAATCTACGTAGATGAAAAGATCGAGCGTTACATCGTTGATATAGTATTCGCTACCCGCAATCCGAAAGAGTATGGTCTCGACGACCTCGCAAGCTATATTTCCTTTGGAGCATCGCCCCGTGCATCTATCTCGCTCGCACGAGCCGCACGCGCCTACGCATTCCTTCACCAGCGCGGATATGTGATTCCTGAGGATGTGATTTCCGTATGTCACGACGTGCTCCGTCATCGTATCGGTCTCACTTATGAGGCTGAAGCGAACAACTTCACTACCGATATGATTATCACCGAAATCCTCGACAAGATTCAGGTGCCCTAAAAATCATAACCAAGCCCTTTTATGGATTCTAATGAACTGATAAAAAAAGTTCGCAAAATTGAAATCAAGACCCGCGGACTCTCGCAGAACATCTTCGCAGGTGAATACCACTCGGCCTTCAAGGGTCGAGGGATGATGTTCTCAGAGGTTCGTGAATACCAGTACGGTGATGACATCCGCGATATTGACTGGAATGTCACAGCGCGACATAATCATCCCTATGTGAAAGTCTATGAGGAAGAACGGGAATTAACCGTTATGCTCCTTGTAGACGTTTCCGCTTCCCGAAATTTCGGAGCTGTCGGTCCTGAAAAGAGAGAGATGATAGCCGAAATAGCCGCTACTATAGCATTCTCGGCTATTCAGAACAACGATAAGATCGGAGCAATCTTCTTTTCCGATAAGGTAGAGAAATTCATCACTCCGAAGAAAGGCCGCAAGCACATTCTCTTCCTCATCCGCGAACTTCTCGACTTCACTCCGGAAAACTCCGGTACAGATATCGCTCAGGCGGTAAAGTATTTCAGTGATGCCTTGAAGCGCAGGTGCACAATGTTTCTAATCTCAGATTTCATTGATAGTTCCGATTACCGAACCCCTCTAAATGTAGCGGTTTCACGACACGACGTTATGGCCATTCAGGTTTATGACAAGCGAGACGGTGAAATGCCCGACGTCGGGCTGATGAGAATCGAGGATCTCGAAACCGGCCAGACACGTTGGGTTGATACCTCCTCTTCCCGCACCCGTAAGGCATATAATAAGTGGTGGTATGACCGTCAGCAGCAAATGGCAACGACATTGAGAAGTACAAGAGTAGACTTTGCTTCTGTCGCGACGGATGAAGACTACGTTAGGGCTCTCATGGGGCTTTTTAAAAACCGTTCATCAGTTTGATTCACTGCATGTGTAGATTCACAAGACATATTTTCCTCTTGGGCGCGCTCTTTCAGGCAAGTGCATTGCTCGCGGCCCCGGCCATCACTATTAAAGCTGAAGCCGACAGCACTGTCATGCTTATGGGCGACAGAAACCTTCTGCATGTGGCTGTTGATATGCCTGCCGACTCCCCCGCTCAACTTCTCGACTTTCCTGTGCTCACTCCGGGCACAGAGTACATTCCATTCAATGGTGTAGATGTTGTAGCTTCCGATAGTTCGTCGGTAATTGAAAACGGCCGAAGGAAAATAAACTTCAATTTCACGATACAGGCATTCGACCCCGGGACCCTCACTATCCCTCCTTTCGCAGCTCTTCTTGCTCAGGGTGGCGACACCGCTTTTTCCAACATCGTCACTCTTAAGGTTATGCCGGTAGATGTCGATTCATTGGAAACAATCAATCCTATGGAGAGTATTGTCGCCGCAGGGAGCCGTTGGTACGATTACATCCCGAACTGGCTTCTATGGGTAGTCGCTGCAATTGCGGTAATTGTCGCGTCATTCTTCTGCATGAAGTTCTTCCGCAAGGCAAAAGAAACGGTTGAACTACGCCGCAATCCGCCTGTACCTCCTTACGAACTTGCCATCTCCCGTCTTAACAGTCTCCGTTCCCGTAATCTTGCCGAAAGCGGTCATGAGAAGGAGTACTATACTGAACTCGTTGATATCCTGCGTCAGTATCTCGAAGGACGTTTCGGTATCTACGCCATGGAAATGACTTCTTCACAGATCGTAAAGGCGCTTCGTGCAAATCCTGCAACCCGTATGACGGCAGATGAAATGAGGCAGGTTCTTTCGATTGCTGACTTTGTGAAATTCGCAAAGGTAAGACCTCTTGCCGACGACAACATCAAGGCTCTCGCCCGCGCGACTTCTTTTGTAGAACAAACCAAGCCCGCACCGGAGCCTGAACCTGAAGAAGCCTCTCTCTCAACTACTAAAACCAAGAACTGACGATGCATTTCGCTCATCCTAATTTCCTCTGGACACTTCTGGTGTTAGTGCCTATCACAGTGTGGTATGTTCTGAAGCAGAAAGACAGCCACGCCACAATGGCCCTCTCCACCTCTCAAGCTTTTGCTGCTATCCCACGTTCGTGGAAGCAATATCTCCGTCATTTGTTGTTCGTTCTCCGGATAATCACTCTTGCCTGCCTAATCATCATCATGGCACGCCCGCAGGAACGCGACAGCTGGCGCACAACTTCTACAGAAGGTACTGATATAGTCTTAGCACTCGACGTATCATCGTCGATGCTCGCACGCGACTTCGATCCCGACCGCTTTAACGCTGCAAAGGAAGTTGCCGCACGGTTTATCTCCGGACGTGAAAGCGATAATATCGGCATTGTGATTTTTGCCGGAGAGAGCCTCACCGGTGTTCCCATGACTGTCGATCGCGCCCAACTCCTCCAGTATCTTCAGAATCTTGAGATGAATGTACTTGAAGACGGTACGGCTATCGGCGACGGTATAGCTACATCACTAAACCGACTTAAAGAAGGTAAAGCAAAAAGCAAGAGTATCATCCTTCTCACCGACGGCTCAAACAATACAGGTGTTGTAGCCCCGCTTACTGCTGCAGAGGTTGCGAAGGAACTCGGCGTGAAGATATATACAATCGGTATAGGCACTAATGGAAACGCGCCCTATCCCATGCGTACGCTAACAGGCCGCATAGAATTTCAACCACAACCGGTTGTGATAGATGAAAACACTCTGCGCACAATTGCTGACAATACCGGAGGCAAATACTTCCGTGCTACCGGTAATCGCGTTCTCGAAGAAGTATTTACTGAGATTGATGCCCTCGAGAAAACCCAGATGGATGTCCGTCACTTTTCACATACCGAAGATAACTATGCCCTTTGGGCTTGGATAGCATTGGCATGCTTCATCCTCGAATTCGTTTTACGCCACACTATCCTTCGGTCCATTCCCTAAAGCAGACTCAACATGTTCGACTTTGCTCATCCTAAATATCTCTACCTACTTTTGTTAGTTCCGGCGTTCGTGCTTCTTTTCCTTGCGGCACGTGCAGCCAGGCGCGCCAAATTGCGCCGTTTCGGGCGACCAGCTGTTATCGCGCATCTCATGCCGGATGCTTCACGCTACACACCGGCTATTAAAGCAACTCTTGCCGTTTTGGCACTAATTGCACTTGTAATAATGATTGCACGTCCACGTGCAGGCGCTCGGGAACAGCAGGAAACGGCAGCCGGTATCGAAGTCATGATTGCTTTCGATATCTCTAACTCTATGCTTGCATCATCGACAGACCGTCCTGACGGAGTGAGCCGTCTCGACAGGGCTCGCCTCTTGCTCGAGAAGCTTGTTGACCGTCTTGATAACGATAAAGTCGGTCTGATAATCTTTGCCGGACAGTCGAAGATGCAGCTCCCCCTCACTGCCGATTTTTATACAGCCAAGATGTATCTCAATGAGCTCACGCCCTCGCTTATTAATTATCAGGGAACAGATATCTCAAGCGCTATCAAAATGGCGATGAATGGTTTCTCCCCTGCCGAAGACATGCACAAGGCTATTATTCTCATAACCGATGCCGAAGATCACGAAGGAGCGGCTGTTGATGCAGCTAAACTCGCGGCAGAAAACGGTATCCAGATCGACGTAATCGGTCTTGGCACACCCCAAGGCAATATCCTTCCGGGATTCACCACTCCCGAGGGCACTCCTGTTATTACAGCTCTCAACGAAAAACTCGCGGAAGAAATAGCACGCGCCGGAGACGGTATTTATGTCAACGGAGCTTCTCCGTCCGCTCTTTCAGAGCTTGAAGCTCAGTTAGACAAACTCCAGAAATCTGAATTCTCCACCATCCAGTATACTGCAGGTGCCGAGCAGTTCCCGACTTTCGCATTTCTTGCGTTCCTCTTCCTGCTTATAGATATTCTGGTAGTCAATCGTAAGATAAGCTGGCTTAAAGGGATTTCCTTCTTCTCAAAGGAAGGGGATGACAAAAACAGAAAGGAGGCTAACTTATGAAAATAGCAACTATTTTAGCAATTTCCCTTGTACCATTCTCCATTTGCGCTCAGAATCTCGATATGCAGAGCGCAGATGCTTATGCGTCTGCCGACACTTCGATGGTTGATCAGCCTCAACCCAGACGTTCAGAGTATTATACTCCCTCCAAGTCATATAAAGACGAGCGCAACGCAATACGTAAGGGAAACGCTCTTTTCAACGAGGATAAGATTCACGAGGCCATTGAACAATATGATAAAGCTATTGATGTAAATGGCAGTTCAATTCGCGCACGTTACAATAAAGGTGTCGCTCTTCTGCAGCTTCAGTCCGACGACAACAAGGGAACAGCGAATGACCCACGTATAATGGCCGGAGCCCTTTTTGAAGAGGTGCTTCCTGATGCCCGACAGTACGACATTGAAATAGCAGAGAAAGCCCTCTACAATCTCGGCAACATGGCGTTCAATGACGAGAAGTACGATCAAAGCATCGAACTTTATAAAGCCGCATTGCGCATCGAGCCTTCCAACATGAAGACACGCGAGAACCTTCGCCTCGCACAGCTTAAAAAGGAAGAGCAAGAAAATCAGGATCAGAACCAAGATCAGAATCAAGATCAGCAGCAACAGCAGGAGCAACAACAGCAACAACAAGAGAATCAGGATCAGCAGCAACAGGAGCAGCAACAGCAACAACAGCCGCAACAGCAGCCCATGACTCAGTCGGCTCAGCAGTTGCTCCAATCTATGCAGAACAAGGAAAATCAGACCCGCAAGAAAGTCAAGGAACAGGAAGAGCCCGTCGGACGTCCTCAGACGGATAAACCTTGGTAAAACAACACATCTTCGATGCCGTTATGAAGTTAAGACGTTTCATCTTGATATTACTTTTTGCCGTAGCGACACTTGGAGCCGCGGCTCAGCAGGCTTCTTTTGCAATAGTGCCTCCTCGCAATGTGGTGCAAGGCAGGAATTTCTCTCTTACGTTCCGTCTTACCGATGGAGAAGCTTCAGCTCCGCAGCCTCCGCAACTTGAAGGATGTACTCTGCTCTACGGGCCTGCAACCTCCACCATGCAGAGTACACAGGTGATTAACGGCAGAATGAGCACATCGATGTCTATCGATTACTCATTCACTTATAGAGCAGATACTCCCGGATCGGTTGACGTACCTCAGGTCAGCGTTTCTTGCAATGGCAAGACCCTGCGGTCGAACCCCGTGTCCTTTCAGATTCTGCCCTCTGATCAACCCTCTCAGAATCAGCAGTCCCCTCAATCTTCGCAAGCACAAGGCAGTTCTTCAAAAATTTCTGCCGAAGATCTTCTTGTAAGAGTAAGTTTCTCCAAGAGTTCTGTGTATGAGCAGGAACCTGTAGTAGCAACAATCAAAGTATATACTAAGCACGAAATCTCTTCTTTCCTTCCCACCACTCAACCGGCTTTCGAGGGTTTCTTATGCGAGGAACTGCCCGTGAGCTACGATACATCTTTGGAGAACTATAATGGGCAGAACTACCATACAGCTGTGCTTAAGCGGCTTCTTCTTTATCCTCAGAAGAGTGGTAGACTCACTGTTAATTCAGGTAAATACGATGTTACTATTGTGCAGTATGAAACTGTCAATATGGGTTTCTTCCGCACTCAACGTCCAATTGAACGACAGGTAACAACTTCTTCGAACGCTGCGACACTCGACGTAAGGGCTCTACCCGAACCCAAACCGGCAGGCTTCAGCGGTGCGGTAGGAAGCTTTAGCGTCACATCCACTCTGGAGCCCGAGCTGATGCGCACCAACGAGGCTTCAGTCTATTCCTATATTATTAAAGGTCGGGGCAACATTAAATATCTTGCCGAGCCTATCGTACATTTTCCCGCTGGCATCGACACGTATACTCCAAAAACCGATATCGATGCATCAATAGTCGGTGGAGGCACCAATATGTCCGGCACTTTCCGCACTGATTTCACGATTGTACCTCAGGAAGTAGGGAATTTTACTATTGAAGGTGTTCCATTCGTTTACTTCGACGTAGAGAAGAATCAATATTCTACTCTAGAAGTACCCGATACTCCTATAAAGGTGCTTCGAGGAAATTCTTCAGCGCCTGTTTCTCAGCAGACATCTCTCGACAACCGGATTGACGATATCCTACATATCAGGCCCGTCGAAAGCGAACGCCAGTCGCATTCCACAAGCTACATTTTCTCTTCTTTCGCTTACTGGCTTGCATATTGCCTCGTTGTAATAGCACTCATAGCGATTGTATTTATTTACCGGAGGCACATACGCTTGCAAGCCGACGTCTCAGGGCGCAAGCTCGCCAAGGCAGGCCGCGTTGCCAACAAACGGTTGAAGGAAGCTCGCGAAGCCATGAATTCTCACCAGAATGATCGCTTCTACGCTTCTCTCGCAAAAGCGCTCTGGGGATATCTCAGCGATAAACTCGGAATTTCGGCTTCCCAGCTCACCCGCGATAATATCGAGGAAAAACTGACAGCCTACGGTCTTGACGAGAAAGGTACCTCAGAAGTACTTGATGTGCTCGACCGATGCGAAATGGCGCGATTTACTCCCGATCACACCGATTCAGAAGTTGCCGGACTATATACAGAGGCTTCAAACGCTATCAAAAACATTGAAGACGTTAAAAGAAGATAATCCATGAAGAGAATTTTATCTGCCGTCCTGCTTGCAGTCTTTGCTTTTCAGACCTATGCTATTACCATTGGTCAGCAGGCCGATTCAGCATACAACAAGGAAAGCTACCGTGAGGCTATTGATCTCTATAATCAGAGCATAGAAAAAGAAGGCCGGAGCTCTACAATATATTATAATCTCGGAAACGCATATTTCAGGAACGATAATCTTGGCAAAGCAGTCGTGTCATACGAAAGAGCCCTTCGTTTGAATCCTTCAAACGAAGATGCACGTCAGAATCTTGATTTCGTGCGCTCACGCATTCAGGATCGACCAGAGGACGACACTCCCTTTATCGCAAGACTTCACTCTTCGATTGTTGCTTTTATGTCGCCGGATGCCTGGGCCTGGACGGCTTTTATTATTTTCGTGCTCCTTGCAGGAGCTGTAGCACTTTATATCTTCTCTCAGGAGATAGTTCTCCGAAAAGCAGGATTCTTCGGTGGCATTGTGCTTCTGGTAGCTTTCGCATATATCATCGGTGTAGCGGCCGACGCGGCATCGACAGCAAAATCTCATGAAGATGCTGTTGTGATTGTCCCCTCGACACAACTAACATCTGCGCCAAGAGCAGCCAAGGGAGCTTCCGACAAGGTCGTTACTATACATGAAGGCACCAAAGTGGCCATAGTTGATTCTGTAGCTACTCCCGATGATCCCATTTCCCCGAAGTGGTACAATGTGAAAATCAATAATGGCACTAAAGCATGGCTTCGTGCAAGTGATGTTGAAAGAATCTGAATGCTAATTAGTTAGCAATTTTGATATACAACAACATGAAAAACATGTTTTATAACATATAATTTTTTCTTCATTTTGTTTGTTTAGTTAGAAAATTGCCACTAACTTAGTATCCGTAAAACGACAGATACCATATCACTCACCCTAAAATATTCTGATATGACCAAGACTATAACATTCAACGAGCTTCGCACTCTCAAAGACAGACTCCCCGACGGCTCCATGCACAAGATTGCAGATAAACTCAATACAACTGTTCAGACTGTACGCAACTACTTCGGAGGTAGCAATTATGACTTCGGAAAAAACTGCGGCGTACACATCGAACCGGGTCCTGACGGTGGTATTGTTGTTCTTGATGACAGCACTATCTACGACATGGCATTGGAAATCCTGCAGGCTCAGGAAGCTGCCGACTGATTTCGAAATAACTGTCTGAAAATATAGAAAGGATGCCGGTCTGCGTGATGACTGCGTCCTTTCATTTTTTATCTACTCTCCCTACCACTGATACACATGCGAAGAATAACCGTTGCCATACACACCTACGAGAAAGCTCTTGCCCTTCGTTCGCTACTCGAAGGAGAAGGTATCGAAGTAACTCTCGAAAATGTAAACCTTGAGATTCCGGGATTCTCTTCCGGTGTCAGAGTACGTATTGCCGAGCATGATCTCCCTCATGCATTGCATATTATTGAGAACCGGGAGATGTTTCAGACATTACCGGGTGAGGAGAATCATACAATCCTCGTGCCGGTCGATCTGAGCGAGCGTTCATACAAAGCAGCAGAAGTGGCAATCGACATTGCTGTAAAGCAGAAGGCAAGAGTAGAGCTCCTATACAGCTATCTCGATCCATATATCGCAGGGAATCTACAGTTCACCGACAATCTTTCATATGAAATAGGCGAAAGCGGAGCCCGTCAGCAGATCATGGACAATGCAGATAAACTTCTACGCCACTTTTCAGACCGCATCAAGTCGGAAATGAAAGCAGGAAAATTACCTCACGTAAAGATAACCGGTAAGGTGGTAGAAGGAGTGCCTGAAGATTCCATTATTGAATATGCGAAGTTAAAACTGCCCCGCCTCATAGTGATGGGTACGAGGGCTGCCGGTACAAAAGAGAGGGAAATGATCGGAAGTGTTTCAGCCGAAGTTCTTGATGAAGGCCGGTTCACTGTACTGACTGTGCCGGAAACTACTCCCGTAGAGTTTTCGCTCAAACCCTCAAATATACTTTTCTTCAGCAATCTTGATCAGAACGACATATTGGCCATTGACGCACTGTACCGCCTCTACGGAGGCACGGAAGCTTCCGTCACCATTGTACACATTCCAAAGAAACGACGCTTCAGCGATTTTTCAGCCGATAAAGCTCTTAAGCGTCTTGGTGATTTTTGCCGAAACAACTTCAAGCATTATCACTTCATCAGTGTACCCGTAAAACAGGCTGAAGGAGATAAGGAATTTGCACAACTACAGAGCGCCCACAATTTCGACCTTGTCGTAGTTCCTAATCGCCGACGGAATGCATTCTCCCGACTCTTCAATCCGGGCCTTGCTCATAAAATATTATTTCAGACCGATATCCCCATGCTGGTAATACCAGTCTGAACATATTCTTAATTCTTTATCAGGCAAGATGCATGAGGTCGCGGTAGATATCAAGCGCGGCCTCAATCTGTTTCTGATCTACTATACAGTCAATTTTGGGATGCCCTACACTCTCGAGTAGCGTGAAGCTTATATTGTCGGCCGTAGAATTCTTCTTATCCTGACGCATAGCTGCAATCAGTTCGGGATAATCGTCACATGTTATATCGTATCCCCCATAGTTCTTCAGAACGTAGGCTGCTACAGTGTGAAGTGTTTCGCCTGGGAATCCGTGTATCATGTTCGAAAGAACGAGCTCGACAACCATTCCCCACGCAACTGCATATCCATGAGGAACGGGAGACTGACGCTTTTGTGCAAGTGCCTCTATGGCATGTCCGGCGGTGTGGCCAAAGTTCAAAGCCTTACGTATACCGGTCTCTGTTCGGTCTTCCTCTACTATTCTGGCTTTGACTCCAACACTCGCTTCTATGATAGGCAGAAGACTCTGCGAGTCGAACATTGGATAGACAGGACTGTAGGCCAGCAGTTTTGAGAGTGTGGTCTGGTCTTCAAGCAACCCGTGTTTTATCATTTCTGCATATCCAGAAAGGATCTGTTGCTGCGGGAGCGTATTGAAGAACGTTGTGGAGATTATCACAGCCTCAGGTTCAGTGAATGTTCCGATCTGATTCTTGAATCCGGCAAAATTAATACCTGTCTTCCCTCCCACAGAGGCATCCACAGCTGCGAGAAGTGTTGTAGGCACATTTATGCATCGCATTCCTCTTTTATATGTACCAGCCGCGAATCCTCCGAGGTCGCTTACCATACCGCCTCCAAGATTTATTACAAGTGTCTGGCGCGTTGCCTGCAGTTCAGACAGACGCTTCCATAGATCGGTAAGAGCATCAATACTTTTATTGACGTCTCCGGATTTTACAGTTATTACTTCCGAATGTGCGACAGCCTTTGAATCGTTTACCAACACCGGAAGAACATATTGTGCTGTATTCGTATCTGCAACAATAACTGTCTGCGGACTACCGGCTTCTTCAACGAGCGCGTCGATAGCCTCTCCTACGAGATTTGTGAATATGAGTTTCTCTTTCATAATAGTTCGATTTTAAATGTATAACAAATAAGAAAGCAAATCTGCACATTCTTCCATAGTATTTAACTCTATGTCTGCGCCTGCATTCTTTAGAGAACCGATCTCAAGTGGGCCGGTCCTAACACCGATTGTGAACAAGCCCGCTCCCGAGGCGCTTTCAACGCCCAAAGGAGCATTGTCGATTCCTATCGCACACCATGGTTCCACACCGGCTTTTGCAATACCCAAAAGATATGGCTCAGGATCAGGCTTACCTCTCTTCACATCATGTCCCGTAACCCTCTCGGCAAACGCTCCGGGGTAATCGACCTTAAGCCGCTCAAGAATTGAGTTCTGACCCGAACCGGTCACAAGAACTGCATTAGCTCCGGCCTTCAGTACTTCTCCTACAGCGCGCGTGGCTCCTGGCATCAGGGGAGGAATACCACGTCGCTTGAAATTCTCAGATTTGATAGCGTACAGACGCTTACATGTTTCCTCGTCTGCACCATGACCGAACTGCCGTCTAAACAAGATATTTATAGTAGCGGCACCGGTCATTCCCTCATAACCGAAAAATTCATCTGCGTCTGCCTCGATTCCGACTTCTTCACACATCTGTTTCCAAGCAACCGCATGTCCGGGCATTGAGTCATAGAGTACTCCGTCCATATCGAAAAGGACGGCTTTCGGGCGTGAAAATGTATATCCCGTTCTCTCTGTATAGTGCTGAATGGCAGCTTCTATTCTATCTTTTTTCTCCATTATTATCATGTTGTATTTCCGAAATTGGCCCGTCGATAAGACCTTCACGGATGAGTGCTATCGAATCAGCCTGAGAAAGACCTTTATCGGGGACTTCCTCAATCGGCAAACCACTGTTCACACCTTTCAATGGGGCGAAGCGGGCGTTCTGCACTCCACGCTTGAACACCTTCTCTATCTGGTCGAGCAGATTTACTCTGGCTGTATCTACCACGCTCACGGATTGTGCGACTTCATTTTCCTTAAACCTTGCGCCTCCAAAGCGTACCTTGAATTTCGACGGGGTACCGCTTATATTAATTCCGAATTTGAACGGCAGGGGAGATTTCAATACGGCAATGTGATAGTCGAACTTCATATCGAGGGTATTGTAGCCTGAAAGTGCGAGACGGTAGCGGTCTATGTTGAATGCAAAGGGGAAAACTTTCAGCATGTTGTCGCGCACTATCATCTCGACATTTACCCGCTTGACAGTATTGTCGTTACGATCGCGGAAACGCAACCATTTTCCAAGTGTAGAGTAAGTTTTCTGGTTTATGAATGCCAAAGAGTCCGCTGTAAGACGCACTGCCGCATCAAGACTCGGCAGAACGAGATTCATTGCTGAATCAATGTCGGCAGTAGCCGCCATTTCCGCATCAATTATTCCGCTGAAATCACGAATTACAGGAACAATTGAATCAATAGCCGGAACGAGACGCAGGAAACGTTCGATATTTATGCGCTCGAGATCAAGACCGAATCCGAAGTGAATATCATCGGCTTTAGGAGCAGAATACAGGGCTGACAGGCGCAGGCCTCCGGCATCAGACGTCGCGCCGAGATTGTGCAGGTTTACACCCCCGTCGTATACAAGTATTTCACCGGCAAAATCGCGCATGGCCAGATCGGCATACATTATATTTGAGGCGCCAAGTTTAATTTTCCCGTCAACATTTACCGGTATCAGCACCGTTTCGATTTTGTCGTGATGTGTAGCGGCTATAGCATCGAGTTCGCGGTCGAGAGCGTCTTCAGTACCTTCAAAGTTGAGCCTCTTCGTTTCCTTACCTTCCCTGAGTCTACGGTTATAAGCCGCTCCGGCAAATACTGCCGACGAAAGTTGATTGACATCTATCGTATCGCACTGCAGTTCAAAATTTACCTTAAGGGAATTGTTTGATTTTGCGGTGAGTCCACGTCGGATATTTGTAATCCGTCCGGTGAGATTTATGTCTGACCGCCCAGCCCTATAGCGGAGACTGTTGAGCAAAATCGAATCAGTTGTAAACGATATATCCAGACGGTTTATTCGGTTGCGGAGAGGGAAAGCGGGCGTAAAGAGGCGTGCGCTTCTGGTTGTGAGAGTCCCTTCGAGTTCCCACCCTAAAAGAAAATTCCTGAATCCTTTGGCAAGCGACCATTCTATAACCTCAACATCATTCCTGTCCGTTTCAATCTCCACGTGTTTTATTTTAGGACGTCCGCGCCGGATATCGACCGCATGGCGATAGACAAAATCGGGAGAGAGCTCGGGATGTGCTTCAAATCTTCTACGCGGTTTCTTTCTTCCTGCCACATCTTTTTTTCTGGGCATCGGAATCTTGTGCATCTTTACATCGACATGTGCCTTCGAAACGACAAACCGCGTAGAGGCTGCGCCTGCAGACACACGACCGAGGTCTAACTTGGCGATGAGTTCAGGAAGGCGCTTATGATTATTGAACCGCCTCAATTTAAGCATACCCTCGATGTCGCGAGCACGCATTCCTCCACTATCCATTATGGTGATGACATTGAAACGCTTTGCCTTAAGACGGCCTCCGACAGGAACGAGGAGCGACGTGTCGGCACCTGCAACGGTATTTTCAACACCAGCCGATAGAGAGAGACCGGAAGCGCTCAACCCTACTCCATTGATAAGAGCAGAGATCGTATCGACCCTCACTCCGGCAGCTAACATCGGTGCGGCTGATGTGGTGTCTCGGCGAGCCACGACCTGAGACCCGAATCTTACATCAAGTTTTCCGGCATCAACCATTTTTGCTGTGTCGTTCGAGAGATAATATAAATTATCTCCCGTTATGCGCCCCCGGATATCAAACTTGTGGAAATTCTCCTGTCGGAGCATTGAAAGGGCTCCAAAGGCCTTAACGTCCATATCAAGTTTCCCCGAGAGATATCCACCTGCAAGGTCGGCGACTATAGGGGGGAGTTTATCCAAAGCCGTCTTTCCTGAAATACTTGCATCGAATATAGGGTCTGTAGCCAGATTAGTCGTGCTTCCCTCGATATTAATAGAAGTCGCAGGGCCTGATGCTACAAATCTGTTCACATAGATTGCAGCTGAATCCAGATCTTTACCACGAAGTGCAATAGAGATATCAAATCCTAATTGCTTCAAGTCGGCGTTGCCGTATTTCAGAAAGCAGTCGTTCAGCGCAACATTTGCATCAACATAAGGAATTGTGTCGGCTGCCGGAGCGAAAGGTCTCAGTAGTTCAGCCTTCAGTACCAACGCGCCGTCAGTGTCGAAATAAGGTGCGGCAAGTCGGTTAGATCTGCGGACACTATCCGGCAGAAGAGTCAGTAAATCGGTAATTTTTACCGGTTCCACATCCAAACGCGCACTTTCAATAGTCAGGGTGCTGTCGAGATTCACTCCTACATCGGCTTTTGCTGTGACGAAGGCTCCCCGAACGGTAAACTGCTCTAAAGTAAACATCTCGGGACTATCGGGTTTCCAGTGCACACGACCGTCAAGTCCAAACGACACATTCTCAATATTGATGAGAGAACGGATTACCGGACTATCGACATGACCGTCGACATGTATGCTGTACGCTTCTTTACCCGACGCCATATGCATGTCACGTAACAGTAGTATTGAAGCCGATGCATCCTCCGATACACTGAAGTACCTAATTTCCCTTGGCTCGACAAAGGAAAATTTTTCGATACTCATTGCCGGGAGATCGGACTTTGTATCCGTTTCTTCTATCCGTCTGTCACTTTTATAAATTGCGAAGTTGCCTCGACCCGATGCATCAAGAACTATATTCACTCCCGGTCGGACAATCTCGACGTTCTGCAGAGCGATTTCGCCCTTGAGAACCTTGGCGATATTCAGAGAGCCTGTCAGCCGATCGAGTGTAAGGAGAGAGTCGGTCCACTCGGGCATCATTGATCGTTCTTCATCTGACAGATCATCGAAAACGCGCGAAATCAATGTCAAGGAATCGACCCGAACGTTGAGTATCGGGAAAGCAGGTTTGAACGAAAGCTCTACATGCTTCACATCCACTTTTGCGAGCAGAATATTATTGGCGTAGTCTCGCACAAGAGGTGTGAGACGTCCGGGATGCAGAACTTCTACCGTGCATATCAATGCAGCCGTTAAAGCCAGCAGCACGCCGAAGATCACCATTGAGGTGATAAAAAGTATCTTAGAGAACAGCCTCTTCATAGTCCGTAGTATCTTGTTCCTGAGCTATAGCAGTGATATGAAGGCAGGCCTGGCGGCGCTCATGTTTCACCAGACATCGGCCCTCTTCCCGCAGACCGTTCACCACTTCCGCGAGCAGATTCTTAAGGTCTTCAAAGGTTCTGTGCACATCGTCAGGATCGTCGCAAATAAACTTACTGTAAGAAATATCGAAAGTTGTACCGTGGCAGTGAGCACTTTCGCCCGATGCATTGCGGTTCACGCGTTTGAGTTTCGCCACCGTACTGCCCGTGCGGAGCATGCTCGTCACTTTCAGCCGATAGCTTCCGCCGCCTCTTTCCTGTAGAGTGTCGTGAAAGCGCTTCCCGATTTCATAAAGCAGATTGCTCGCAGCAGGAGTAAGGTAAGCATAGGAATGAGAGAGCGAATCTATAAAAATGTATTTGTCTGATTCGATCTTACACAGATCCTTTCCTGAATTCCATGCAGATGCAAGATCTGAGATTGTGGAGATCCCTTGTGGTACGGACACAGCCAGATGTGCCGGATTGAGGTCGCTGAAAACTTTTCCGAGAGTGCCGCCTATGCCATTGATCTTTAATTTCACACATCCGGCATCGGGTGCGTCGGCAGGTTTTATTGAATATGGATTGACTTCATCGGTTTCGGCTATAGCCTCTTTGAATTCTTCGCTTATACCTTCGCGCTGAGTCGGTCCGCACGATGCAAGCGCGAGAAGAGCGAGAGTTGAAACGTATAATTTCAGATTCATTTCCGCCCTCCCCTCATTGCTTGTATAAAATCGGAGATAATGGGGAAGCATTCGGCAGCCGTAGTGCAATCGGCTGTAAGAGCTTCCACGGGGCAAGGGCCGTCACCGGCTCTGTTTATGATCCCTTCCACGGGATCTGCGTAACTGAACTTCACACCGGCATTTTCGAGAAGGCTTGCGGCAGGTTTGCTCATTACATCGGCATAAACCTCAGCAACACCACCAAGAATCATCAGAGCGGCAGCTCCTTTTCCCACAACTTTATCCGCTATCAGAGCTCCACGCAGGATGTCGGGAGCCAGCTCAAGAGTATCATAAAGATCCACCACGCCGCGGCCGTAGAACTCCAGCGTTTTCTCTCCGTTGCGCACCACACAGGAGCATGCTTTAGTATGAAGAATCTCGATTAATTCGTCAATCTTACTCATCGTTCTTATCTGCACCGGGTTATAATTCGGTTTCCGACTGCAAAAATACAAGAAAAAAGCAGAAAAATTTGCATGAATCGGGAAAAAGCACTAATTTTGTGCGCTGATTTTTCGCAATAGGCAGTCCAAAGAAAGAGATTGCATCTGCAATTCACTTCGCCTCAGCGAGTTAACTTTTAAAGTTTTTATTAATGTACGTTATCGTAGAAATCCAGGGCCAGCAGTTCAAGGCAGAGAAAGACAACTTTCTCTACGTTCACTTCCTGGGTGAAAATGTAAAGGAAGGCGACAAGGTTGAATTCGACCGCGTCCTCCTCGCCGACATCGACGGCACTGTAAAAGTAGGCGCTCCCACAGTAGAAGGAGCAAAAGTGATCTGCGAAGTGGAGAAATCCCTCGTGAAAGGTGACAAAGTAATCGTGTTCAAGAAGAAACGTCGCAAAGGTTACCGCCGCAAAAACGGTCACCGTCAGTATTTCACCAAAGTTGTCATCAAA
Organism: uncultured Bacteroides sp.; assembly: GCA_964472555.1. Taxonomy (GTDB): domain Bacteria; phylum Bacteroidota; class Bacteroidia; order Bacteroidales; family Muribaculaceae; genus CAG-873. The sequence goes on along the minus strand of CAYYQS010000002.1, from coordinate 7,658 downwards.
GACATCCAAGCTTAATTCACTGTCTCACCCCTAAACAAAACAAGAACACACTATGGCACATAAAAAAGGCGTCGGTAGTTCTAAGAACGGCCGTGAGTCAGAAAGCAAACGACTCGGCGTAAAAATCTTCGGTGGCCAGTTCGCAAAAGCAGGCAACATCCTCAAGCGTCAGCGTGGTACACAGCATCACCCGGGCCTCAATGTAGGTATCGGCAAGGATCACACACTCTATGCGCTTGTAAGCGGCACAGTTCAGTTCTCTGAAGGACGTAACGGCCGTAAGTTCATCAACGTTCTCCCCGTTGCCGAAGCTTGATTTGCAAACTCCGACTGATGTCCAAACCTATCAGGCAGCGAGCCCGGGCATTATTTGCCGGGGCTTCCGCTGCTTTGGTTTTCTGAACTGATGAAACACCTCTTCCTTGCTTTTGGAGCTTCCTTAGCCGTGCTTTCAGCCTCCGCATGGAGTCAGAAGGGTCATGATGCGATAGCCTATATCGCAGAATGCCACCTTACAGAAGCAGCGGCCGATTCGGTTGCCTATATTCTCGACGGCAAGTCGCCGGTTTATTGGGCAAACTGGCTCGATAACGCCAGTCACACACCACCGTATGCCTACACCAAGACTTGGCACTACAAGAACATTGAGCAAGGAGTACCCTACGAGGAGGCTGGTCTTAATCCTGCAGGCGATGTAGTGACTGCTACACGCGAGCAGATAGCGATTCTGGCAGATCCCGTTTCAACGAAAGGTCAGAAAGAACTCGCACTGAAAATTCTCATACATGTAGTGGGTGATATGCATCAGCCTATGCACATGGGCAGGCAGAGCGATCTGGGAGGCAACCGCCATAAGGTGCGCTTCTTCGACCGCGACACCAATCTCCACAGCGTCTGGGACGGCTCGATAATGAACTCGGGTCACTCGTGGAGCTATTCCGAATGGCAGCAGCAACTCGACCGGCTTTCTCTTGCCGACGAATTGGCAGCCGCTTCCGGCAATATCGACGATTGGGCCAGCCAGACCTACGAGATAGCAGAGCGTGTTTACGACTACTTCCCCGAAGGCGCGAAAATATCGTATAACGAAATCGCAGCCTGGACACCGGTCATTGAATCTCAAATCCTGAAAGGAGGTCTTCGACTCGCAAGAATCCTCAACTCTATCTACGAACCGGGTAATCCGGACAATCCTGCCGAACTATAGTCGGCCTCTCTCCAGCTAAATTAATAGAATTAAAATAAGAACTACAGATATGATCATCGTACAAGTAAAAGAAGGCGAGCTCATTGAAAGAGCACTCAAAAAATTCAAACGCAAATTCGAAAAGACCGGCATCGTGAAAGAACTCCGTCGCCGTCAGGCTTTCCAGAAGCCCTCTGTGACAAACCGCAAGAAAATGATGAAGGCGGTTTACGTTCAGCAGCTCCGTGCCGTTGAAGATTAATTTCCGAGTTCCCTGTAATACTTGGGGTCTTTTTAGGCCCGGAGATTTGCATAGTCCGTTTTTTGTGACTAAATTCGTAGCATCGCGGAAATAAGATTCCGTCTGCACGAATATATGCTCTATAACGCTTTCTATAACCACATACGGTGTGAGACGACTCGTTCGCCTCACACCGTTGCCGCTTATAGGCGCGACATCGAGCAGCTGAGGACATTCTTAAAGACGGATCTCCATAAGACTACCGACGATCCGGAAAGCATTAGTTTTTCGGACCTACGCCTCTGGGTATCATCTTTATCATCGTCGGGGGTAGCAACTACTACGGTATTGCGTAAAATGTCGGCTGTCCGCGCTTTTTTCAGCTATCTTGAGCGACATCATGATCTGAAAAAAAATCCGGCCGCACGGCTGGTATCTCCGAGGGCTCCAAAGACTTTGCCTCGCTTCGTCCGTCCTGACGAAACGGAACGCACACTAAACACTTTAGGGACGTTCTCCGACAATTTCTCACGGGCACGCGACGCTTTGATCGTAGATATGCTCTACTCCACCGGTATCCGTGAGTCGGAGCTTACGGCTCTCCTCGATATAAACGTAAATACGGCAGCCTGCGAACTAAAAGTAAGGGGTAAGCGTAATAAAGAAAGAATAATCCCTTTCGGCAACGAATTAAGAGATATGATCACTCACTACCGTACACTCCGCGATGCAGATCCGATGACCGCGAACCCCGAGAATTTCTTCGTGCGCGACAACGGAGAAGCACTCTACCGGCAGTTTGTATACCGGGTTGTCAACCGGGCGTTGACTGAGGCCGGAGTGTCGGCGAAGGTAAAGAGTCCGCATGTGCTGCGACATTCGTTCGCTACCGATATGCTCAACGGAGGCGCTGATCTTAACGCTGTGCAGAAGCTTCTCGGACACGAATCTCTTGCTACAACTCAACGCTACACACACCTTTCACAGAAAGAACTTCAACTTAATTATAAACTTGCACATCCACGTGCTTTAAAAAAGGAGGAATAACTATGGACGTAAGAATTCAGGCTATACACTTCGAAATTGCCGATCGTCTTGTCGACTTCATCAATAAGAAAGCCGACCGCCTCGCACGCCGTTTCCCGGCAATCACCACAATCGACGTTAACCTCAAGGTCGTAAAACCCGAAACTGCCATGAACAAGGAAGTGGTGCTCAAAGTGACATCACCCCAGAGTCCCGAACTCGTGGCAACAAAACTTGCAGATTCTTTCGAGGAAGCACTTGATCTTGCCCTCGAAGCGGTAGAACGCCAGCTCGAAAAGAATAAAGACAAGAAATAAATGAAAAGAAAGAAATATTATGCATTGGGGCTGCTGACACTTGCGGTAGCCCCGCTTTTAAGCGCCGAACCATTCAAGATCATCGCTCCTATGGGCGACGATGAAGAAGGCGCCATGGCTACCCTCGTCGATTTCGACTCGGGCGCTACTATCGACAGTGTTCTCGTGGCTGAGCATGCAGCAATTTTTCAGGGAGAGATCGACGAACCGATACTCGCAAGAGTAATGGTAGACGGCACTCGTCAGCCCGTATTCATACTTGAGTCGGGAACAATCTCCTTTAATGCTCAGGAAGGCCCCTTCGGCACTATGCTCAATGATCAGCTCCGCGATCTCACCCGTAACATATCCGCGATTCAGGCACAATTCAGAAGTGCTTCTACGGAAGAAGAGCAGGATGCTCTCTACGACTCCTACGAGGCTCTGCTCGACAGCACCATGCAGGCTAACGCCGACAATGCTTTCGGCTACTATATCTTCCTCAACGGGTCGGCACCTCAGCTTGATGCACCAGAACTGAGAGAAGAGCTTGCGCGCTATCCTTATTTCGCTTCACGACAGAGAGCTAAAAAGATTCTTGAGAATGCTGAACGACGCGAAGCTACTCAGCCCGGAGGTAAGTTTATCGACTTCGCCATTACTCAACCCGACGGTTCAGTAAAGAAACTCAGCGACTATGTAGGCAAAGGCAAATACACTCTCGTGGATTTCTGGGCAAGCTGGTGCGGCCCCTGCATCCGCCAGACAGCAGTGCTGAAAGACATCTACAACAAGTATAAAGATGACGGACGCCTCGATGTGCTTGGCGTAGCCGTATGGGATGAGGTTGATGCAACCCGTGCCGCTATCGAGAAGCATGAACTCCCCTGGGAATGCATTCTGGATGCTCAGTCGATTCCTACCGAACTCTACGGTATTTCGGGAATTCCCTGCATCATTCTTTTCGGACCAGAAGGAACGATCATCAGCCGAGACAAGCAGGACGATGCCCTCAGAGCTGACGTTGACGCTGCCCTCGCACAATAAGAATAAATTTTTACCTGATAGAAGGAGCTGCTTCCACACCACGCGGAAGCAGCTCCTTTTTCGTCGGTTATAATGGCTTGTTAATGTACTATCACTTTCTTGCCTCCGCGGATATATATGCCGGGAGCGAGATTCTTTAGTTCATCGGAAGTAGCATTGCGGAGAACGCAGATTCCATTGAGATTATACACGTCGTTGCTCACGCGCTTGTAAGAAACAGACTCGACGCCTGTGGAGATTTCCGAGCCGAAAATATCGTTCAGATTATCGAAATAGGATTCTTCGACGTTGAGGAACTGCCACCAGCATGTGGCGGCGTTCTCGTAGTTGGAAAGAGAGCCGTAAGGCACATAGAGGTTCTTATCGGCATAGTTTGTGAAGGTTTTATCAGCAGCGATAGGAGCATCCTCTGAAAGAGAATAAACATTCTTGATGTTTCCGCAATAGCTGAAAGCGGTTTCGGCAATTGAATCAACCTCAAGACAGAGGTTAGTTATTCTACCGCTGTTAAAGAACGCATTGTGTCCTATTGACTTAGCCTTTACACGTAGATTCTTAATACATTGAACTTGCTTGAACGCCCAAGGCGAAAGATTTTCATCGCCAAGATTAAGATTCAATGTTTCAGGTTTTTCACCATTGATAGTGAAATTGGAGCCATAGGTGATCGGATTAGAATTTTCTGTTTCAAACGACGAAAGCGCCCAGTTTACAGGATTCTCTATATCCACACTTGCACGTTGTGCTATGTTAAAAGCATCTTTGCCGATTGTCAATATTGAATTTAAGAACTTGACCGAGTACATCCTTGAACAACCATAGAAAGCTCCCTGTTCAATAGAAGTGACAGATCGAGGAATGGTTACTGAGCTAAGATAGCAACTATAGAAAGCATACTTTCCAATTCTTTCCACACTATTGCCAATTGAAACAGTGTTAAGTGATGAAATATAGAAAGACCCTTCCCCGATAGCTGTAATATTATCGGGTATTGTCACACTCTTCAATGTCTTATTATTGTACAGCACGTAGTCGGGTATGGGATTTATGCTTTCCGGCCAAACCAAGTCAACGGGAGCAAATTCTTCATTATTGATATAGAGTTTACAGCTGTTGCTGTTCTCAAACCGAGCGGAATAGGATTCGTAGTTAATGCTGAGACAAGATTCTACGTCGGGGAAAATCGCTCTCTGAAGGGCTTTACAACCAGTAAAGGCGCTGTTGCCTACCCTCTTCAATGATGAAGGAAGCGTTATGGTAAGAAGCGATTCGCAATTGTAGAAGGCATAGGCGTTGATTGCTTCGGTGCCTGCGGGGATGGTAAGTTTACGTGCCTGAGTTTCGCCAACTGTGAGACTCTTACAAAAATAGATTGGATTAGAGTATTGGTTGGCAAACGATATGTCCAGCCACGCTTCAATCGACGGGGTTATCACTTTTTCGAGAGCACTGCATTGTCCATCCCAGGAATCTTTTTTGCCAAAAGCAAATTCCCCTATTTCCTTCACCGAGGCCGGAATAAATATCTCTTTGAGAGCGGAAGAGCCAAAAGAATTAGCAGGAATGCGCTGTACACCATCAGCAATATTAATTGTCTCTAAAGTAGAAGCGAAAGGTCGAGCAGTGAAGTCGTCACAATTTATTGCATTATAGTTCAACACCTTTACGCCATAAGGTAAGGAAGATCCCACTATACTTCTCACATTCTTATCAATGGTGAGTTCCTCGCTTTTTACATAGAGACCTCTACCCTCAACCTTACAATTTTCGGCAGCATAATAAACCTTTTCAATTGAAGAACATCCATCAAATGCGGATTCACCAATTTTTGTCACTTTTGCCGGAATAGTAAGCTCAGAGATACCCGTGCATCCATAGAAAGCTTTCTTACCAATGGTTTGGAGTGATTCAGGGAGCTTTAGATCGCTTAATCCACTCAGTCCTTCAAAACAAGAGGGAGGGATTACTTCCACAGTTTCACCGAGATAAAGCTGTTCAACAGATTTCGGGAATGCCGAGGATGTATAAGCCATTTCGCATTCTTTTGCGTTATAATAAACTGTTTTGAGATTACCAGCCTTATTGAAGCAAGAAGGGTTAAGCGATTTTAAGCTTTCGGGGATAACAATTTCACTAAAAGCACAATTATAGAATACTTGGCTTCCAAGAGTCTCTATCGATTCGCTAAGTTTTACAGACTCAAGCGATGTACATCCATAAAAAGCGTTTTCTTGAATTTCTTTTATGGATGAGGGTATAATTATTTCTTTAAGCGAGGTACACCCTACAAACGTAGACGAACCGATAACTTCAATTGATGAACCCCATTTAATGTCCACAAGGTTCTTGCAGCTTCTAAAGGTATTATTAGGAATATTTTTCACATTATCGCCAATGTAGGCTGTGACTACACTCTCGGGAAACTGTCCACATGTCTCGCAGCTATCAGCATTGAAATATACTTTAGCAAGAGCAGTACATTTGTTAAAAACTGATTCTCCAATGTTTTTAACCTTACTTGGTATTGTCACCTCCGTAAGTGAAGTACATTCATAAAAAGCATAAGCATTAATAGTCTCAACCGAAGCACCAATCGTAAGATTCTTTAAAGCCGTACAATTGTAAAAAGCAGAACCTCCAATAGTCTTGACCGTATTTGGAATATTCATGTCCTCCAAAGAGTAACAGAACTTAAAAGAATTGCCTCCAATAGTAGTTACAGACTTTCCAAATTTTACTTTAGAAAGATTCTTGCAGTTATAGAAAATCTGTCCGGGGACCGTCAATACGTCATCGCCGAAATATACTTCCTCAAGAGCCGTTGAGAATACTGGATCTAACCTCGCGGGATAGTTGGGGGTCTGATCTATCTTACAGTCCACTGCATTGAAGTAAAGCACTTTGATACCAGACGAAGAAAAAGCATCGTCCTGAATAACCTTTACAGAGCGGGGAATGGTGATTTCTTTCAACTTGCCGCAACTAATGAAAGCACCAGATTTGATAGTGACGATACTGTTGGGAATAGTTACTCTTTCCAAAGAGTAACTCGAGCGGAAGGCAGACCCAATTGTAGTAACCGGATAATCCTTGCCTTCAGCTCTTACCTGACTCTTGATGTCGGCCTCCACAAGGGTAGAGCTAGCACCCGTCACAGTTGCTTCATCCCCGGAACAAGTGTAGGTGATACCGTCGATAGTCACCATCACCTCCTGAGCATGCATCCCCAGCCCCCACAGAAAGGTTGCCGAGAGAAGGAACATGCGTAAACATTTGGTTTTCATAACGAGTAAATAGTTAGAAAAACATTCAGCCTCGGTCATCCCCTCGTTGGCGTTAATTAATTGATTTATAAAGGAAAAGCGTAGGAATCTGTATCTATTGCCGTCCTACTCTCTGAGGCTTCTCGCATTGCCCTATCTATGTCGGACGGCAACGCCAGAAGCCCACGCCAGTATATGCAACAAAAGCTACCGGCAGGATCTTTCACAAGATACCAATCCGGTTGCAGGGTATTACATATCTACGGGCATCCACCGTTGCTCAATCCTTGACATAGATATGAAATTTTGCGAGAATTTCAGAGGGTCAAGAATCAGCGCGGATAAACGCTTGTCAAATGTATGTCGTGCAACCCACCCACATACCCCGACCGCCTGACAGTCGGGCCGGAGCCAAACCTACTGGCGTGGTATGCAATGCGGTCTGCTACGCAAAGTTACAGCAACTTTTTTATTTGTGCAACACAGACTAAAAAATTTTTACCACGATGTCAATGTTCTCTTCGCTGCGGGGCGTGAGAGCTAAGCTCTCATCGTGTGCGGGGCAGCTGCCGCGTAGGTGTAGAAGATGAGTTGCTCCC
>CAYYQS010000001.1:0-58729 GCA_964472555.1 uncultured Bacteroides sp. | reverse complement strand
CCTCCGAGATATGCGACCTCAGCGTTAACATATATTATGGGACAAGCTCTAAATATCATTCATTGAAAGAGACGCCGTGATATTCAAGGCGTCTTTTTGCTGCCGCTGCGAAAGAATCGGCAGCCACCGAGAATCCTGCTTTCCGCAGACGTGACTCGCGATGCCTGATATCGAGAATCGCCCCCTCGCGGCTGAAATCGTCGGGGAGAGCCATAGCCTTGTCAACATCAGCCTGCGCTTCCGCCATTGCTGCAGCTATTTCCTCGGGCGAACTGTCGGACTGCGGCTCAGAAGAAGGCATGAAAAACCACAGCAGCACAGCCCCCAGCGCCACATACAACAGCAGACGCAGAAGATTAGCTTTCAGAGCAGAACCATGGCGAGATTTGCGCACGCCTCCGCGTCGTCGAGTGCGTTGTGGTGATTTTTTAGATTTATTCCGAAGAACCGGCATAGTGAATCAAGAGATTTAGAAGGACAGACAGCACGGGGAATAGACCGGCGTGCAGCCTGCAGAGTACATAAGAAAGGAAGTTCGGGAGGCTCCAGACGGTATACCCGGCAAGCTGCCCGGATACATGAGGCATCGAAAGCCGCATTATGGGCTACGAGCCGGAAGCCTTCGAGCCAGTCGGCCCAAGACGACCATACAGTGCCAAAAGAAGGAGCATTGTAAGTATCATCATCGCTAAGGCCGTGAACCTGCGTGCAGAAATAAGCATAGTAATCAGGCTCCGGACGAACAAGAGAATAGCGACGGTCGACAATAACACCGTTGCAAACCTTAACAGCACCTATAGCACAGATGCTCGAGCGCTCGGCATTAGCCGTTTCCACATCTACAGCGATAAAACTATCCATGAGGAAGAATTGCGTCGCGCACCTGCTCCATGAGCCACCTCGGAGTAGAAGTGGCACCGCAGATGCCTATAGTGTTGGCACCTTCGAGCCAAGAAGGATTGATTTCAGTTTCGTTGGCAATGAGATAGGTGCGGGGATTGACCTCGCGGCAGTGATTGTAAAGAATCTTGCCATTGCTGCTTTTAGAGCCAGCCACAAAAAGGACAACATCCTTAGAGGCTGCAAAACTCCGCAGATGATCCGCTCTATTTGCCACCTGACGACAGATAGTATCGGAATACTTGAAAGAAACACCCGGAGAGAGACGGCGCTTGATTTCCTGCGTGAGAATGCCGAAACCCTCGAGCGACTTCGTAGTCTGACTGTAGAAAGATACCGGGCGGGAGAAATCTATCTTGTCCAGTTCCGAGGCATCCTCCACTACTATTGCCGATCCTTCAGTCTGACCTACCAGACCGTTTACCTCAGCATGACCCTTCTTGCCGTAGATAACAATCTGCGACTCTTCGGCCGAATCGTGGTCGGCCTTGATACGCTGCTGCAGCTTTAGCACCACAGGACAAGTAGCATCGATAATCTCGATATTGTTTCGTGCCGCGATACGGTAAGTTTCAGGAGGTTCGCCATGTGCGCGCAGAAGCACCTTCACATCGTGGAGGCCCTCGAGATCAGCGTGAGTGATAGTGATGAGACCCTTGGCCCGGAGACGCTCAACCTCGTCGGAATTGTGGACGATGTCGCCGAGACAATAGAGATGACCACCCCGGCTCAGTTCTTCCTCAGCCTTACGAATAGCCGTGACCACGCCGAAGCAGAACCCTGATTCACTGTCGATCTCAATCTCAGCCATCAGCGTGCCACTACCTCGTTAAAGCGGTCGAGAAGCCATGCGTCCTGCTCCTCGATAGACATAGAAGAATTATCGAGTGCTATAGCATCGTCGGCGCGGCGGAGAGGACTCTCCTCGCGGGTGGTGTCGATATGATCGCGGTGCACCACATTGGCAAGCACCTCCTCGTAGCTTACCACCGATCCCTTTTCGATAAGTTCCTTGAAGCGGCGCTGAGCGCGAGTTTCAGCCGAAGCATCCACAAAAATCTTCAGTTCTGCATCAGGGAACACCACCGTGCCGATATCGCGGCCGTCCATGACGATTCCGCGGTTTTTGCCGAGAGCCTGCTGCATGGCTACCAGGGCGTGGCGTACTTCCGGGATAGCCGCGATAGGAGAAACAGCGTTTGAAACACGGAGACGCCGGATTTCCACCTCCACGTCGGAGCCGTTGAGCAGCGTGTGCTGAGTACCGTCGGGGAGCACTTCGAAATCGATGGAAATGACAGGAAGAGCCTTTACGACCGCATCCTTGTCGGGGGTACCGTCGGGAGCGATCATATTGTTGTCGAGGGCATAAAGAGTCACAGCCCTGTACATAGCACCCGAGTCGATGTAGCGGTAGCCTATAGAAGCAGCAAGTCGGCGGGCCATTGTACTTTTACCCGATGACGAATAGCCGTCGACAGCAATTATGATAGGTTTTGAAGAAATGTTCACGGCAATCAGTATAGAAGATCGTTGAAATTATACGAAAGATTAAACATAAGAGTAGTGGCACCGGTGTGAGGTTGTGCGAACGCCAACCCGACAGCGAAGTTCTTCACCTTCAACCCCGCTCCGAGAGAAAATCCCGAGATAAAGCTTCGGGAGTAGGTGCTCATATCCGTGCGTGTCTTGTAGTTGTATCCTAAAGAGATATAATAGTTGGGACTCGAGATGAGGTCCACGCCGAAGACAAGGTGACGGAAAAGATTTGAGGCGAAAGTATCCTTAATTTCCGGTTCGCTGTCGGAGCTGCCGTCGCCAGTTTCGATGAACGGCAGATGCCATTTGGTGAGATTCCAGGCCGTTATGGAGAAGCGGAGAGGAAAAGAGCCGAACGACTGCGACCAGCCGAGGCGGATGTCGAAAGGCAGACGGTCGTAAGACTCATTGAATCGCTTGAGCTGACCACCTGCGTTAGAGACCGTAGCCGACAACGAAAGGTCGCGGTCGGGATCATAATAATTGATACCGAGGTCGGTAGCAAGAGCGAAGGCCGTATATTCGGCGTAGGCGCTATATAGCATATTCAGAGAGATACCGCCCCGGAGATAGCCTGAGATATCATGCGAGAACGTACCGCCGAAGGCAACGTCCTTGGGGGAGAAAGTGCCGATCACAGTACCGTCGGGGAGAGCCTCCTTCATCGAACCATATCCGAAGTAGCGGATAGAAGCCGCCCATGCTCCGCGTTCGCCTGCCGAATGGGCATAGCGTGCTCCTGCAAAATTTGAGCCGCCTATATAGTGCATGTAGTTGATTCCCGCCATATTGCTCATTTCCGGGCCGAGGAGGGCAGGATTCTGGTCGAAGACACTGATATCGTCGTCGACAAGAGAGATGTTCACTCCTCCGAGCCCATAAATACGTGCCGAAGAAGTGACGTTTAGGAAATTATATGCAGTACTGCCCTCCTGCGCCGCCGAAGTCAGGGCCGCTGAAGAGATAAGCAGTGATAATGCAAGTCGGTGTCTAAGTCTCATCAATAAAAATATCGGGAGCTTTACAAGTGCAAAGGTACGCCTTTTTATTCTATAACGCAAAAGGGGTGACTACTATTGCCCGACAAAATATTGAAAAAATTTTCGCGGGCGTGTCACAATCACTAATTTTGCTGCGTCATATAATCGAGACGCCTCAAAAAAGAATAAATGTAAAACGTAAAACATAAACGATCATGGATGACTTCTTACCAATAGCAATATGCGTGATACTTCCCGTAGCAATAGTTCTAATAGTGACCTTGGGAAAAATTAACGCTGATAACAAACGTGCTGCAATACTGATGAAAGCCTTAGAATCGGACAGCGGCCTGGATAAAGACAAGATTGCCGAACTCTTCTCCAACTCCCGCCAGCCGAGCGAAAACGCCACAGTGAAAAGTCTTCGTCGCGGATGTCTCTACTCCCTTATCGGAATAGGACTTGCCATAACTGTAGCGGTGATGGCATACAATGATTCAGACCCCTGGCAGTCTGATACAGTCACCATAGGTACAATGGGTGCAGTGATCTGCGTAGCCGTAGGTATCAGCAATATAGTGGCCTACATTTTTTCGCGGAAAGAAGGAAAGTAAGCCACGGACCATGACCCGAGAGCAGTTCACAGCTTCGGTAGACGGGTGTCAGAGAGCGTTGAGACGCTTTCTGACAGCCCTCTGCTGCGGGGATAGTTTTATGGCCGACGATCTCGCTCAGGAAGCTTTCATCAAAGCTTACGTGCATCTGGACACACTTGAAGATCCAGGAAAGTTCAAATCGTGGATATTCAGGATAGCCTACACGACCTTTCTGAGTCATAAGCGGTCGGTGCGCCCCATGGCAGACATAGAAGAGACAAGAAATATTGCCGGAGAAGATGATGCCGACAGCGCATTCAGATACCAGAAACTATATATAGCTCTTGACAAACTTCAAGAAAAAGAGCGGATGGCAGTACTCCTGTTTTACCTCGAGAACTATTCCGTAAAAGAGATTGCCGAAATAACCGAAAGCGGTCAGGATGCAGTGCGCCAGCGACTTTCGCGCGGGCGCCAGCATCTCAAGGAATTTTTAACTATCAACGACTAAAAGACATGATATCAGACGATAAAGACGATAGCCTGCGGGATCTCTTCAAAGACTTTGACCCTGAGCTTCATTCAGATCATGGGTTTATGCATGATCTCCAGCAGCGGATAGAAGGAGTCGAACTCGTGCGCAAAGAAAGCGCGCGCAGCCGACGGAGCACCCGTTTTGCCCTCGTAGCAGGCATGCTGGCAGGGTTTATTGCCGGAGTGCTCTCTACCCTCGCCTATCCACGGCTTACACACATACTCTCGGAATTGAGTTATAACGGACTTACTCTTTCCGATTCCTGGGTGACAGTTTGCGCACAGCTGCTTGTAGCAGCCGTATCGCTTGGGGCGGCTCTTGGAGTCTACAGCTTCACACTACGGCTCGAACCCTCCAAGTAGTCAGCTATCCAGCTCACCACCTCTTTCCATTTCGCGCCTGCGGCGGTCCTCCTCGAAAAGTTTTTTCATGGTAGGATTTCCGCGGGTTAATTTTTTGATAGTGAAATCATTTTCAACCTTATCTCCCGCTCGTACCAGTTTCTGCTCCGAAGCATCGAATAGAGATTTCACTTTACGCAACTGCTCGATCTGCTTTTCGAGGGCAGCTATTACCTTATCGATATTTTCGATAGCGTCGTCGTGTTTGGCCACGTGCTGCTCGATGAGGCGTGAGAAGTCGGCCACGAAATTGTCGCGGCGTGTTTCGAAATTCGTCACATCAATACTCTGTGCGCGGGCGATTTCCAGTTCCTTGTGCAGCTCGGAAATCTCCGCCCAACTTTTCTTCGCAGCCTGAGTGAGAAGCGTGATGAGCGTCATAAAAAGATGAGGGCGAACCACATACATCTTCGGGTAGCGGTGAGACACGCTTACGATACCATTATTGTACAACTCACTGTCGCGCTCCAGCATAGATACGAGGACAGCGTATTCGCAGCCCTTCTCACGTCGGTCGCGGTCGAGTTTGTCGAAAAAGTCGGCATTACGATGCTTCGACGCAGTGGCATCCGCCTCGTTTTTCATTTCGAACATAATCGAAATATACTCCCGGCCGTCGATAAAGTCGCGGAATATAAAATCGCCTTTGCTGCCGCCGCTTGCATCATTATCTTTGGCAAAGTATGCATTTGGGAACATTCCCATGCTCTGCGCCTGTGCAAAAAGAATGCTGCAATGAATTTCGAGCGTCTCGCCCAGCATCTTTGTTGAGAGACGAGCCTTAAAATCCTTGTGGTATTCAATCTCGCGGTCCTTTTCGCTTATGACCAGAGCGTGACGAGCTTTAAGGTCGGCAATTTCAGCCTCCGTCTTACGGCGTTGAGCTTCCGCCTCATTGCGCAACTTAGCCATTTCAATTTCTGCATCACGCATTTTATCGGCACCTTTAGCCCGTTCCTCGAGGACGGCGGCTTTCATACGGTCTGCAGCGGCCTGTTCCACTGCCGAGAGACGCGCGATTTCAGCATCCTTTCCGGCAATAGTAATGCGCAGTTTCTGCTCCGCTCCGAGGCGGGCAGCCTCAGCTTCAGCCTTGAGCCGCGACTTTATTTCATCAGCCCGACGGGAGAGTTCCTCCTCGAAAGCAGCATCCCTGACCTGGGCCGCTATAGTATCGAAAGCCTCCTTGTCGACTTTGAAAACATTACCACAATGAGGGCATTTTAGTTCTTTCATAATAACAGTACTTTTTGCAAAGGTACGACTTTTTCGCTATTTTTGCAGAGTTTTAAAGAACAAGCACTCGATGAACCCCAAAGATATAAAAATAGAAGAATACAATTACCCTCTGCCCGAAGATAGAATAGCCCTATATCCGCTCCAAGAGCGTGACAGGTGTAAACTGCTCGTCTACGGTTCAGACGGTAAAATCACCGATACACATTTCAGCGCCCTCACAGCCTTAATTCCAAAGAATTCGATTTTAGTATATAACAATACCAGGGTGATAAACGCCCGCCTAAGATTTGCAAAGACTACAGGCGCAGCAATCGAGATCTTCTGCCTCGAACCCGCTTCTCCGGCAGACTACGAACAGGCCTTCGCAGCGCGGAAAAGCTGTTCGTGGCAATGCCTGGTAGGCAATTCCAAGAAGTGGAAAGACGGCGGCCTGACATTGGAAGTAAAAACACCGTCGGGCAATACCCTACTCTCGGCGCGTCGACTCCCTGTGCCCGTAGCTCCCGACCGCTCACAAACCATTGAATTCGAGTGGGATAATGCTGATATCAGTTTTTCCGATATAATCTCCGCCATAGGAGAGATACCTATACCTCCTTACCTCAACCGGAAGTCTGAGGCGAGCGACAGTGACGATTATCAGACCGTTTACAGTCATATCGAAGGCTCCGTGGCTGCACCGACTGCCGGACTTCATTTTACACCCGAACTGCTTGAGGCACTTGATAGCGAAGGAGTGAGACGCAGAGAAGTGACGCTACATGTAGGAGCCGGAACATTCCGACCGGTAAAATCCGAATATATCGGTGAGCATGACATGCACTCCGAATGGATAGCCGTGGACAGAAATCTGATAGCCGAACTTGCCGAAGAGTTGGGAAAAGCCCCTCTTGTAGCTGTCGGCACTACTTCCGTCCGTACCCTCGAGAGTCTTTATCATGCAGGGTGCCTAATTTCAGCCGGATTGTGGGCAGGCGAAGTTCCTCAATGGAGCCCCTATACCGACTCTTATCCCTCATTGCCTCCAAAAGAGGCACTTATCGCGCTCAGAGATTATCTCGACAAACGAGGTGAAGACACCTTCGAAGCCCGCACACGTATCATCATCGCACCGGGATATACCTACCGGATAGTTGATGCGATGATCACCAACTTTCATCAGCCTCAGTCTACCCTGCTACTCCTTGTTTCAGCATTTATCGGGGAAGAATGGAGGGAAGTGTACCGCCACGCCCTCGGTTCAGACTATCGGTTCCTCAGTTATGGCGACGCCTGCCTCTTTTTCCGTAAAAAATCATGAAAACACGACACATTCTACTTGCCGCAATTATTGCTGCCGCCTCAATATCTTCGGCCGACGCATGCACATCAATGATAGTTTCCGCCAAGGCTTCGGCCGACGGACGTCCGATATTGTGGAAGCACCGCGATACCTCCGCTGCAGATAATTTTCTCTATAGAGTGGAAAGACCCGGCAAGATAGGTTATGTCGGACTCTTCAATGGAGGCGACACCCTGCGGACCGAAGAAGCGTGGATGGGAATGAACGATGAAGGTTTTGCGATAATGAATACCGTGGCATACAACCTTCCCGAGAATTCACCGGAATGGATCGACCGCGAGGGATATATAATGGCCATGGCGCTTGAAGAATGCCGCACAGTGGATGATTTCGAAGCCTTGCTCGAACGCTTGCCCAAACCCTTAGGTGTACAGACCAATTTCGGAGTCATGGATGCCGCCGGAAACGGAGCCTACTTTGAGACTGATGACTATACCTTCGAGCGATACGATCTCAACGATTCACCCAATGGAGTGCTTATCCGCTCCAATTATGCTTACGGAGGCACACCTGACGAAGGAATGGGCTATATAAGGCATGACAATGTAGAACATCTGCTCAAACATCAGATAGAGACCGGCAGCATTACACCTGCGTCTCTTACAGAGACACTGAGCAGAACATTCTATAATTCTCTTACCGGCTTCGATGCCGCACAAAGCAGCGAGAAGTGGGCGGTAGATCAGGATTTTATTCCGCGCCATTCCTCTACAGCCTCAATTGCTATAGAAGGAATTAAAGCCGGAGAAGATCCTTCCGCCATGATCATGTGGGCTAATATCGCTTACCCTCCCTGCAGCCATGTAGTAGCAGTTACCCTCGACGATATACCCGAAGAAGCACTCCCTATTGCTGACGATTACGCTCACAGTCAGCTCTCGATAGAAGCCTTAGAAAGAATGAAACTCGTATTTCCTATCCAACGCGGAAGTGGCCAGCGGTATATAGATCTTGAGGCTGTGCGGGAGATCAGCGACGAGCAGTTCGGACTCTCACTTGAAGAATACTCCCGTGGAGCCAAGCTTAGATAAGAACACTTATTTTACTAAATATTAAAACCTTACAAATGGAATACATTATTGATGAAAGTTACGACTTTCCAGTACACCCTGACTCCGCTCAGGGTGAGAATTTCAAGCTCCAGATCAGCACACCTGAGGGAGTCGATTTTGTTGAATTGCCAAAATTACCTTTTCAGAAAAGAGAAAAATATATACTGCCGCCAACGCTCAGGTGCAGAGTGAAAAATTTTGATGATTTTGGTAAGCCAGTGCTCGCACACATGATCGCCCCCTACGTGAACGATCTGTATGCCCGCACATTTGAAAAAGGTGAAACATTTGAATGTGAAGTGATAAGCGTACCGGATAAACCCGCAGAAGATCCCTATATGGTACGCGATCCTCACGGAATCTTTTTTCGTCTTGTAGAACCCGAAGTAATACTTTCCAAAGGGCAGAAGATAAGATGTAAGTTTACCCGAATGACACCACGCTTCTTTCACCTTAAGCGTGTGAATGAGGGATCCAAAATTCCGTATTACTCACCCACGACAATCTTTGACGCCATTGGACTCACGGGAAATGCACGGATACTTGTGAGCGACATGATAGACAAATGGCCCGAAATGAGCGCCGTCAGAGCCGATCTCGAAATCAAGAATCCGCTATGGCCCATGACCTTTCACCGGACCGTGATGCGGATGCTACCCGAGTGGCTTTCGAAAGCCAGGATAGTCCGTAACCGCCGCGCCCTACGCCGATTACTGGATGCGCTGCGCAACGGATTGCTCTTCCTGCTCGAAGGCTCAGGTTTTCTCAACTCCGTTCCTAACGAGAACAGGCGAGCTCTGCGTCAGCAGCTGACCGAAATGGTAGAGAGCGTAGAGCCATACCGGCAGACACTCGAGCTCATAACACACCACAGACAGCACACCTTTGTGGAAGGTCTGCTTGATAAACTTCAGAAGTCGGGATATCTCTATCATCCTGCCGAGCAGTTCGCCGTGCTGATGATTATCTTCCGCCTCTACCCCGAGACAGTCGGCAACTACCTCAGCCGAATCTTTGAGAGCATTTTCGGGCGTGATCTCGAGAACTGGCGACGCGAGCCATTCAGGAGTGCCTTTGTTGAGCAGTTCGAGATATATGTACGGCAGGCCAGAGACGAGATCGAGGCCCTTCCCGTGGCAGAAAGCCGCGATCAGAAGTCGAAACTCGAGGCAATAATCACCGCTATCGCATTACGGCTCATTCTTGCTGACAGCAAGGATGAAGGTCTTGCCGTGATCAACCGAAGCGAATCACTTTTCTACAAATATATATCCATACTCCGGCCACTGAATACAGAGGCACTTCTTACAAAGTCATTCCTCTCCCTGCTTGGCGCCGACGTTTCATCGAAGCTCAGTTATGATCAGCTTAAAGAGCCGATGATGATGATGACACAGGCTACAGTGATGCCCACCGGGGATATAATGACCCGCATCGACTCCACTCACAGGTTTACGGGTAATGATGTGGACGTGATAATATCATCGGAAGGCATACGTCTGTCGCATTCAAAACAACGTGAGATAACCGAGCAAGTGATCCCTGAGGGACTGATGCCATGGCTCTCTCCCCGAATATTCCTCAACGGGATACCCAAACTCAGCGGAAGTAAACTCAACAAGATTTCAGAGCATAACCAATGGTGGCATAACATAGAAACGAACCTGTTCGACAGCGTGACACCAGTTCAGGCGGCAGAATCCGAGACTCATTTTCCTGTCAGGAAGGCGTACAAGAACGATGAAGTCTACATAGTAATCGACAGTGTAGATGACATCTACAATAACAATCCTACTTTCAACTGCCATATAGAGGATAACGATTTTGAAGAAGGCCGGGGAATCTTGAAGCGCGACCAGATAGTAGGATATAACCTAAAACTTCCGAGTGAGCGCGCTTACAAAAATGCCGACGGCACCCAGCTCGGATTCCTTGCCAGAGTGCTCGATGTGAGAGATGACGGTTCGTATATCTTCTCACTGCGTGAACGAGTGGACGAATACATCGAAGAAACGATGACCTACGACCATAAATTTACAGCCTTAATAGCCGGTGTCAACGAACGTGACTATAGTGCTATCAGCAGTGACGGAGTAGGCCTGTTCGTGATCCGCGACGAAGAAGTAGGTTCTGACCTGCATATCGGCGACGTGGTGAACTGTAACCTGCAACAGACCGGCAAGCAGGGACAGGTGAGGGCGTTTGCAATGAGTGTCAATGAAGATCCACGCGCCCGAATCGAGAAGAACGAAGCTTTCGTCAACCTGATGCGGGGCATCGGTGAAGGAGTATCGGACGCAGACGATGACGCTCCCGCGGAAGAAGAAGATGTTATGCGTGATATCGATGAAATCCTGAGCCCCGGAGATATGCGTGAGATTATCGGCATCATCAGGTTCAAGGCAATAGCCGAGACCGACCTTATCAAAGCCTATGATTATCTGCGGTTCGCGCGCCTTCTTGCCCGGGTTCTCGGCGACAAGGCACTTGCCGAACAGCTCGGCACACATGCCGCCCTGCTCTCGCTACACCAGTATTACGCCACCAATTCGCGGATCGAGGCCGAGAAACTCGAAGCCCTTCAGCCGTCGGCACTCCCCGACCCTCTTCTACGACTGATCTATCACCGACTCGAAATGGTGTCGTGGCTCGACCGTCCCGAGCGAATGGAAGACCTCTACCGGACCGTAAACGATCCGGCCAACGAACTTGAAGGCAGTATTGCACGGCTCGTGCTCAGCTATAATATGCTCCATACCGCTGAAAACGGGAATAACGACTACATCAGCGAAATCAAACAGCAGATAATGCACAAGCTGAATGTAAACAACGAAACAAGGAGAGGAAAATACTACGGATCGGAATCGAAGTATCTCGAGTTCAAGACCTCGATAATATATCCTGCCGTTGCTCCCGGAGAAGAAATGCGCGAAGCACCCGAAGAGCAGCAGTTCCACATCATGAGCCGCATAGCAGGACTATTGAACGCAAACGGCGGACGACTCTACTTAGGCGTGAACAACGACGGCTATGAAGTGGGAATGCATGACGACTTCAAATACTTCGAGCGGAAGCCCGTGAAAGTCGGTAAATACCTTACCAAAATCCGCAATATTGATAACCTGTGCGTCTTTATCGAGAACCTTGTAGACCAGACCTTTGGAGCAAGTATTGCCCGTAAGATAGAAGTATCGGTTGACGATGAGGCAGAGAAAGGAGTGGTACTTATATCAGTCGCGGAATCTCTTGATCCGGTATTCATAAATGATCGCCTCTTTGTTCGGCAGAGCGGGCAGTCGACCCGCGAATATCATGGCACCGACGTAGATGAGTTCGTGCGTGAGCGCAACGCCCTCAAAGCAGAGCGGGCTCATCTTCTTGCACTCGAAAACCAAGATACGACATCTGAAGCGGAAACACCGGAAGAAACGCTTAAGGAACCTATCAGCAGCAACGTGCGACAGGCAGAGATACCGACCGATACAAAAGCTGACTTTGCGGTGGGAGAATTAGCAGAGAATATCAAAGATAGCCTCTCTACCTCGCGCTGGAGGCCGAACGTATGCCACAGCTATGAAGTAGGATTTGCAGATCCATACGGCTACCTATATTTTCTGGAAGATAACAAACTGATATTCTCGACCGTCGACCTCTATAAAGAGCCGGGAGAAGATTGCCGTCTGGCACTCGTAATACCTCACGAACTCGCTGATGCTTACCTTGTGCTCGGGTTTGACAATGAGCGTTGCCTGAAGATAAATCTCCAGGAGATCTACACTAAGGGAGAGAATACAGAAATGGAAATCAATAGCGAATATCCCCTGATGTTCGCCGCGATAGCAGGGAAAGATGATGCGCTGGTGTGTGTGGCTGCCGACAGTGGCGGAACACTCTGGAAACGAGCCAACCGAGTTCAGACAATTGAATCCGGGCACCTTAACAGCACTCCACGTCGACTCCATGAAGCTCCTATACATCATACAGTTGCGTATGAAATCGCAGATTCTTCAGCGATAGAAAAGTTTGCCGACTCACTTGCCGAAAAGCTACCTTCCAAACGGTTCGGCGTAACACTGAGAGTGAAAGAAGGATCCATGGGACTGCAAAGTAAGATCGAGGACCTCATAAAAGATTGCCACAATGGATGACAAGATGCCTCTTTTTTCAATAATCACAGTCTGCTACAACGCCGCCTCCACTCTGACACCGACACTTGACAGCGTGGACGAACAGACGTATACCGACTACGAGCACCTAATAATAGACGGAGCTTCGACAGACGGCACCCAGGCTGTGGCCGAGAGTGTGCCTAACGACCGCAGGAGGATACTATCCGAACCCGACCGGGGCATCTACGACGCCATGAATAAAGGAATCAGTATGTCGAAAGGCAGCTACTTAATCTTCCTCAACGCCGGAGACAGATTTCATTCGCCAGATACATTAGCAATTATAGCCGAGGCCATAAGAAAAGCGGATAAGCCAGGGATTGTCTATGGGCAGACAGACATTGTTGACGAGAACGGCAAAAGGATAGGACCTCGTCACCTTACCGCTCCCGCAGAACTTACATTGGAATCGTTTGCCGACGGCATGGTAGTGTGCCACCAGGCATTCGTGGTGCTTAAGCGGATCGTCGGCTTTTACAATCTAAAATACCACTATTCGGCAGACTATGAGTGGTGTATACGGTGCCTGCAACATTCGCGGAAGAATGTCGGACTTGTAGATACAGTACTGATCGATTACTTAAGCGAAGGTATGACCACCCGACACCACAAAGCCTCCCTTAAAGAGAGATTTAAAATAATGTCGTATTATTACGGATTACTACCAACCCTCCGGCGTCATATAGGATTTTTCGCACGCTGGAGAAAAAGACAGAGAGCACAGAAATGATACTTTTCAATACAACATATTGCGTAGACAAGCCTTGCGCAAACTCTTTTATAGACTTCCTCCGCGATACATATATACCGGAAGCCGAGAAAGCCGGACTTTATGCTCCGCTTCTTACCGAGATGAGAGGATCCGGGGAGCCTAACGCCCTTACAGGAGCCGAAACAAGAACCTTCGCCCTTCAAATGAGAGTACCTTCAGAGGAAACATTCAAAGAATTCAGGGAGAAGACACAGCCTAAACTGTACGCCGAACTCGGTAAAAACTTCGGCAGCTCCGCCGCCCTCTTTGAGTCGGCACTCGACGTAATCCACGATCCGGCGAAACGATGATAGAGCAGAACGTAAAAGAAGCCGACAGAATCATAATCGGTATTGACCCCGGAACAAATGTCATGGGCTATGGCATACTTGGTGTTTATGGGAAAAAACCGACTATGATTGCCATGGGCCTGATAGAACTCTCTAAAATCGGAGATCACTATCTGAGGCTCGGGCGGATATATGAGCGTGTAAGCATGCTTGTAGAGCAATACTGCCCTGACGAGATGGCGATAGAGGCTCCCTTCTTCGGGAAGAATGTGCAATCGATGCTAAAGCTCGGGCGTGCACAGGGTGTTGCCATGGCCGCCGCCCTATCGCGACAGGTGCCTATTACCGAATATGAACCCCGAAAGATCAAGCAGGCAATTACAGGTTCGGGCGCTGCATCGAAGGAACAAGTTTGCGAGATGCTCAAGCGCATACTCAGTATTCCCGAAGAAAACATATTGCCCAAGCTTGATGCCACGGATGCTCTTGCAGCCGCTTTATGCCACTATTATGAGTCGGGCAAACCCTTCGGCGGGACGAAGGCATCGTCGTGGAAAGATTTTATAGCAAAAAATCCAACAAAGGTCAAAGGACTATGAATGAAGAAATAAAGCGGATTGACGAGCTACGGAAAGAGCTCCACCGCCACAACCATAACTACTACGTGCTCAACGCTCCTGAAATCTCCGACCGTGACTTCGACTTCATGATGAAAGAGCTTGAAGAACTGGAAAAGCGGCATCCCGAGCACCACGATCCTAATTCTCCAACAAGACGCGTAGGGTCGGACCTTGCGCAGGGATTCGAGCAGACAGCACATATTTATCCGATGCTGTCGTTGGGAAATACCTATTCGATAGAAGATGTCGATGCATGGGTCGGGCGTGTCGAGCAGGGACTTTCAGGACAGAAAACAGAATTTGTGGGAGAACTGAAGTTTGACGGCACAGGAATCTCTCTTATCTATGAGCATGGCCGACTGATACGTGCCGTGACCCGCGGCGACGGAGAAAAGGGCGATGTTGTGACTGATAACGTACGAACGATAAGAAGCATACCACTCGAACTACAGGGCAGCGGCTGGCCCGATTTCTTTGAGATACGAGGCGAAATAGTTTTGCCGTGGAGCGCTTTCGACAGGCTAAATGCCGAGAGAGAAGCTGCCGGAGAGCCACTATTCGCCAATCCACGCAATGCGGCTGCCGGAACCCTCAAGCTTCAGAACTCAGCTGAGGTTGCCCGCAGAGGACTGGATGCATGTCTGTATTATCTTTTAGGAGAAAATCTTCCCTATGACAACCATTACGACAACATGCTTGCTGCGCGGTCGTGGGGATTCAAGGTAAGCGATGCCATGACACTTCTTCATTCAATAAAGGAAGTGGACACATTCATCAACTACTGGGATAAAGCACGAAGGGAGCTGCCGGTGGCAACCGACGGACTTGTGTTCAAAGTTAACTCCCTGCGTCAGCAGCTGAACCTCGGTTTTACAGCCAAATCACCCCGCTGGGCAGTAGCCTACAAATTCCCCGCTGAGAGAGCTGCGACGCGGCTTCGGTTCGTGTCGTTCGACGTAGGACGAATGGGTATTATCACTCCTGTTGCCAATCTGGAGCCTGTTCTTCTATCAGGTACCATAGTGAAAAGGGCCTCGCTGCATAATGATGACATAATGAAGGCTCTTGGAATACATGAGGGAGATATGCTCTACGTGGAAAAAGGCGGTGAGATAATACCCAAGATCACAGGCGTGGATGTAGAAGCACGCGTAGAAGGAGCCAAAGCCGTGGAATTTGTGACACACTGCCCTGCCTGTGAGACTCCCCTGGTGCGTGTTGAGGGTGAGGCTGCCTGGGTGTGCCCGAATAAGGAAGGTTGCATACCCCAGATAGTGGGCCGCATAGAGCATTTCGTGGGTCGCCGGATGATGAATATCGATGGTATCGGAGAAGAGACCGCATCAGATCTTTTCACTCACGGCTTCGTGCGCAATCCTGCTGACCTCTATTCTCTCACAGCCAATCAACTCGAGACTATCGAAGGGTTTGCCTACAAGAGCGCGATGAGAGTGATCGAAGGCATAGAGGCGAGCAAAAACGTACCATTCGAGAGAGTTGTGTTCGCACTATCAATACCATACGTAGGAGAGACAACAGCGAAGAAAGTTGCCAAAGCCGCAGGAAGTATGGAACGGCTGATGACGATGAGTACTCCGGAACTCGAGGCCATTGAGGACGTCGGGCCCCGAATAGCTGCCACCATATCGGCTTATTTTGCCGATGAAGAAAACCGCAGAATGGTAGAAAGGTTAGCTGCAGCAGGAGTGACGATGTCAATGCCTGAAGAAAGTCAGACCGAGCCCTTGTCGGACGCACTCGCCGGTAAGACTATCGTGATCAGCGGCGTGTTCAGCCGTCACAGCCGAGATGAGTATAAAGAGCTTATAGAGCGTCACGGCGGCAAGAATGCCGGGTCGATATCCAAAAAAACCGACTTCGTACTCGCCGGAGAGAACATGGGTCCGGCGAAGCTTGAGAAGGCATCGAAACTCGGAGTGCCTGTGATTGATGAAGAGGAATTTCTGAAAATGATAGGCGAATGAGGTATTTTTTGTAATTTTGCAAAAATATAAAACTGAATAATATGTCGACACCCGATAAAGAAATCGTACTTAGCGGAATACGCGCTACCGGCAATCTTCACCTGGGCAATTACTTCGGAGCGCTACGGAAGTTCGTTGCCGTGCAGGACGACTATGACTGCAACTTCTTCATTGCCGACCTGCATGCGCTGACCACCAATCCCGACCCGAATCAGCTTCACGCCAATGTGAAGAGCATACTCGCGGAATATCTCGCAGCCGGTCTTGATCCAGAGAAATCCACAATCTTCGTGCAGAGCGATGTGCCGGAAGTTGCCGAGATGTACCTGCTTCTGAACATGCACGTAGGCATAGGAGAACTTATGCGTACGGCATCTTTCAAAGACAAAGCCCGGAAAGCACTCGGAATCTCTACTCCAGCAGAGGATTCCGATGAGGCATTCGAGAAAGAAATAATAGGAGCGTCGACCAACAAGCGTGTTAACGCCGGTCTGCTCACCTATCCTACCCTAATGGCTGTGGATATCCTGATCCAGAAAGCCAACAAAGTTCCTGTAGGAAAGGATCAGCTGCAGCATCTCGAACTCACACGCCGCTTTGCCCGCCGCTTCAATTCGTTCTATGGAGTAGAACTCTTCCCCGAGCCCACCGACTTTGATTTCGGGGGAGCTCCCGTAAAGGTTCCCGGTCTTGACGGTTCAGGCAAGATGGGCAAAAGCGAAGGTAACTGCATCTACCTTATTGATGATCCGAAAGTACTCAGAAAGAAAGTGATGAGAGCCGTAACAGACGAAGGTCCGCAGGCGCCGAATTCGCCGATGAGCGAACCTATCGCGAATCTCTTTACACTGCTCGAACTTACTTCGAAGCCCGAGATCGTCACTTCGTTCCGCGAAGCTTATGCCGACTGCTCAATCCGCTACGGCGATCTCAAAAAGCAGCTTGCCGAGGATATTCTTGCCATTACCACACCTATCCGGGAGCGTGTCAATGATATTTTAGCTGACGAAGAATATCTTGCCAAGGTAGTAAAGCAAGGAGCAGAAAAAGCTCGAGAGCGTGCATCGAAGACACTCGCCGAGATGCGTCATATAATGGGTATACGTAAGTTCTAAGATTCTTATATTGGCCTCGCCTCGCGAAACACTTGCACTGCAGCAGAAGCAGACATTGCAACAGCGCCTCAACCCTCAGAATGTGGCTTTGGGGCGCATGTTGGAGATGTCCGTGCCTGAGCTTGAAGACACAGTACGACGTGAGATAGATGAAAACCCGGCGCTTGAGGTTGTCGACAATCATCTACAGCAATCCACAGAGAGCCAGTACGGTGAGAGCGCCGAGCAGCTTCAGCTTGCCGATTACTCTGACGCGGATGAAGTGCCCGATTCTCTGCGGGAGCATCGATACTATCATAGATCCGGAGATGTTCCCGATGCTGGGACCTTGGCAGTGGAAGATCATCATTCGCTGATAGATATAGTAATGCAAGGATTAGCCTCTGAAAACTCTCTAAATGATAATGACGAGAAGATTGCGCGACACCTTGCAGGAAATCTTGATGCCAACGGTTATCTAAGACGACCTTTGTCGGATATCGCCGATGATATCGCTATCAATGAGGGATTTGAGCCTGAAACACAAAGACTCTCAGAACTTTTTGAAGCCATACGGCACCTCGACCCTCCAGGACTTGGAGCTACCGATCTGCGCGATTGTCTACTACTGCAGATACGACGGATGCCTGAAAGCAAGGATAAAGAAGTCGCTGAGAAGATACTTGACCGCTATTTCGAACTCTTCTCACACAGGCATTTCGACCGACTACAGGCAGCATTGAATACTGATAAAGAAACACTTGGAGAAGCGCTGGATTTAATCAAGACTCTAAATCCCAAACCGGCTTCCGGACTTGAAGCCGGAGGAAGTGCCGACAGGGCGCGCCATATCACCCCTGATGCTTCGGTAGACTATGATCCTGAGACCCAGAGGTTTACCGTGAATCTTCTCGGAAATATTCCGGAACTTGCCATTGAACACACATTTGTGAGCGAATTACCGGAATTCCAAAAAGATAAAGAATCGGCTGAAGGCAAAAGAAGACAAGATGCTGCATTTGCTTTTGTGAGGAAGCGGTATGATGACGCCATGGCTTTCATTCAGCTTCTGAAGATGAGGTCGACGACAATCATCGACATTATAAAAGCCATTGTACGGCTTCAGAAACCATTCTTTATAAGCGGAGAGGAGTCGGAAATAAAACCAATGGTACTAAGGGATGTCGCAGAACAGACAGGACTCGACATATCTGTTATCTCACGTGCGACAGCAGGAAAATATATAAGCACCAATTACGGAATTTTTCCGCTTAAATTGTTCTTTAATGAGCGGCCCGATTCTACCTCAGACGTTTCGGCACATAAGATTCTTCATACCCTCCGCCAGATAATAGAAGGAGAAGACAAACATAATCCTCTTAGTGATCGCGAATTAGGAGACAGACTTGAGGCTGCAGGACTGAACATTGCACGCCGAACCATTGCCAAATACCGTGAGCGACTCGGTATTCCGGTGGCTCGGCTCCGTAAAGACTTATAAAGATTATGACAGATAACACAGTACGTTCACCATTAGGTATTTTCGCTTCTGTAATAAGCGATGTCTTCTCGCCCTTGCTTGCTCCGAGCTATGGAATGGCTATAGCGCTTTTCCTCACGCGGCTTCATTATCTACCCCTCAGCGTAAGATTATGGGCCCTTATAGGCGTATTTTCAATCACCTGTCTTATTCCTTTCACAGCTATAGCACTGCTTATCAAGGCCGGAAAAGTGAGTGATACGTCGATTTCCGACAAGAGCCAACGTACCATACCGTACTGCATATCGATAGCCTGCTATATAGGAGCATCACTTTTCGTGGCCTATATGCAAGCACCGATGTGGCTGGTGATGTTTTTTGCCGGAGCAGCCATAGTCTCTGTAATTTCCCTGATTATTACCTACTGGTGGAAGATCAGCGCCCATACCGGAGGCGTCGGGGGCCTTGCCGCCGTTCTTTTCTGGCTTGCCAAGAGCGGCTACATCGAATCCGGCTCACTCATCTGGGCAAGTGCCGGATTTCTGCTTGTAGGATTAATGGCATGGTCGAGACTGTACCTTAACCGCCATACACTCGGACAGGTTTTTGCCGGAGCACTGCTTTCGTTTGCCGTAGTGTACACCCTCGTTTCTTTCGTGTAAAGAAACTTTAAACCGAAACTCTAAAAATCATATACGATTTACCGATGAATCAAACTGATATATCGCCTAAAGTAAGCATAATCATGGGGAGTACGTCTGACCTTCCCATAATGCGGAAGGCAGCGGACTTTCTGGAACAAATGGAAGTTCCTTTCGAGATGCACGCTCTCAGTGCTCACCGCACTCCAAAAGCAGTGGAAGAATTTGCTGCTAATGCCCAAAGTCGTGGAGTGGAGGTAATAATAGCCGCTGCAGGCATGGCGGCAGCCCTCCCCGGAGTAATTGCAGCACTGACTCCTCTTCCTGTAATCGGAGTGCCTATTGCCTCAACACTCGACGGAATAGACGCGTTGCTCTCTATCGTACAGATGCCCCCGGGTATTCCTACTGCTACGGTAGGCATTAACGGTGCCATGAACGCTGCAGTACTCGCAGTACGTATTCTTTCACTTTCCGACAAGTTACTTGCTTCACGCTATGCACTTTACTGTGCGTCGCTGTCTACAAAAGTTGTAAAGGCCGACGCCGAACTTGCAGCCATAACTGATTATAAATTTAAAATCGGGTGATCGTGACCGAAAAAGAATTTGAAGCATCTGCCCGACTGCGGAGGAAAGTTAATCCGGCACATATAGCAGATTTAGTCGTTGGTGCTCCCGCTGAAGTGGTGGTACAATCAATGACCACTACTTCTACACTTGATATTGAAGCCTCGGTTGCTCAAGCGCTTGAGCTTGCCGAAGCCGGAGCCAGTCTTGTGCGCCTTACCGCCCAAGGGGTTAGTCATGCCGCCAATCTCGGAATAATCCGGGAGAAGCTCAGAGAGGCCGGATGTAATGTTCCCCTTGTAGCAGACATACATTTTAATCCTGCCGCGGCCTACGAAGCTGCCAAGCATGTGGAGAAAGTGAGGATAAATCCCGGAAACTTCTTTGATCCGGGCCGAACCTTCCGCAAAATGAATTTCACGGACGAGGAATATGCGCAGGAGCTTGAAAAAATCAGAGAGAAGTTCGTACCGTTCCTTAAATTATGCCGTGAAAATCACACCGCATTGAGAATAGGAGTGAATCATGGTTCGCTGAGTGACCGTATAATGAGCCGCTTCGGCGACGGGGCGGAAGGCATGGTCGAATCGGCAATGGAATTCCTAAAGATATGTGTTGATGAAGGTTTTTCGGATGTGGTAGTCTCGATCAAGGCATCTGATGTACCCGTGATGACTGATACCGTAAGACTGCTCGTGGAGCGAATGAAGGCCGAAGACATGGCGTTCCCCCTTCATCTTGGAGTGACAGAAGCCGGAAATGCACTTGAGGGACGAATAAAATCGTCTGTAGGTATAGGGTCACTTCTAAGTGACGGAATCGGTGACACCATACGAGTATCGCTCAGCGAAGACCCTGTCAACGAAATACCCGTCGCCCGCCAGCTTGTAGATCATTCCATGCGGAATCTCGCAGCTTCTCCGCAAGACGGAGGTCCAAGGCGGACGAGGTCGAAAGGACGCCGTAAGTCGCAGACAATAGTAGGTGTAGGAGAAAATGAACCGACCGGCATTCTCTATGACACTGTCTCCAAAGATGCTGAAGGCATTAAAATACTGACACTCGACAGGCCTTCCCGAATCGCTTCAGCACGCAAGATAATTGATGCTGATCCATCTGGGGTGCCCTATCTTACAATAGTTTCTTATCCTGAAATTAGCGACAGAAACGAATTGATAGTTGCGGCATCATGCGACTTAGGAGCCCTGCTACTCGACGGATACCGCGACGCAATAGGCATAGACTCTCCGCTACTCACCGAAGCAGAATCGGCAGACCTATGCAGGAAGATAGTTCAGGCAGCCGGGCTTGCTCGCTATCAGGCCGAGATCGTAGCATGTCCGGGGTGTGGGCGCACGCTTTTCGCCCTGCCGGAAGCACTCGAGAGAGTGAAACAGGCCTGTCTACATCTTAAGCATCTCAAGATTGCCGTAATGGGGTGCATTGTCAACGGACCTGGAGAGATGGCCGGTGCCGACTACGGTTATGTCGGAGCAGCCGCCGGGAACGTAAGCATCTATCGCGGCACCGAATGTATCCGCCGGAATATTCCTCAAGACGAGGCCTTGGAAGCACTTATCGAACTGATAAAGGCTGACGGGCAATGGATAGAACGACAGTGAGACGCCCGCAGACTACCCTCCTCCCTCTAAGTGACGGACTGAGGCTCGTGCATACACACGACCGTGGAGCCCGCGCCGGAATATTCGGTATTGCGGTCAAGGCCGGAAGTGCCGATGATCGCAGCGGAGAGTTCGGCCTTGCCCATTTTGTGGAACACACAATCTTCAAGGGTACACTAAGACGGCGATCGTGGCACATCATCAATCGTATGGAGGCAGTTGGTGGTGAACTCAATGCCTTTACGACAAAAGAAGAAACAGTAGTTTATACTGTATTTCCAGCCGGTAATACTGCCAGAGCTGTAGAACTCGTTTCCGATCTGGCTGTGAATTCACAATTTCCTTCCAAAGAGATTGAAAAAGAGCGGCAGGTGGTGATAGATGAGATTTATTCTTACCGGGATACCCCTTCGGAAGCTATTTTCGATGATTTTGAGGAAATGATTCTGGAGGGCACACCTTACGCTCACAACATCCTCGGGACTCCCGAGAGTGTAGAAGGTTTAGGGAGTGAAGACTGCCGGTCCTTTCTCAAAAATAATTACCGGAGGGAGAATTGTGTTCTCTTTTACAGTGGTCCTATGGGACTTGACAGGGTGGCAAAAGTATGCGAGAACTATTTTTCCGCCCTCCCTTCCGGAGATAAGAAGAACGCTATCTCCGTAGATGTACAGACTTCTGTATTCCACAGAGAGATTCCTCTTGAGATACATCAGTGCCATTGTGTGACCGGAGTGAGTGTGGGAGGACTTAATTCGGCAGACCGATATGCCGTTGCACTTCTTTCCAATATCACCGGCGGTCCCGGTATGAACTCGTTGCTGAATGTCGAACTGCGTGAGCGGCGCGGGTTGGTATATTCAGTTGAGACTTCCACGGCACTATTCTCCCAAGCGGGCCTTCTGACTGTTTACTTCGGATGTGATCCTGAAGATCTTGAAACATGCAGAAAGCTAACGGATAAAGTCTTTTCAGAAATCGGAAACGGATCTTTTGACAGCCGCAGACTTGAAAGAGCCCGGAAGCAGTATTTAGGACAACTTGCTATTGCGTCGGAAAACCGCGAGAACACAATAATGTCGGCAGCCAGAGCCACACTTTTCAAGGGTGCTCCCACAACTCCTGAAGAAACAACAGAAGCCATATCATCTGTAACTGTAGAAGATCTTGCCACTATAGCCCAACGAATGTGTACATCTTCATCATTAATATTTACGCCCAGAAACAAAGCGACTCATGACTAAAGTACGTATGAATGCCATTAGAATTGTGGCAATCGGTCTTATACTTCTTATTTCGGGCTGTACAAATCCCCGGAAGGTACAGTTGCAACTGATCGTGGAGCAGATAAACAGTGATTGCCCTATAACATACGGCAATTTCGCTGTGTTTGAGCAGGTAAGCTATCAAGAAAACAAAAACGAAGTATTTTTTAAGTTTCTTCTTAATGAGGACGGCGTGGATATCAATTCCCTCGGACGAACTCAGTCATATCAAAAAGAATTTTTAGCAAACTATCTGCGGTCCGACATCAGTGAGTTTTTGAAAAAGATGATTGATGCCGACGCCACACTGTCGGTGATATATAAAGGTATGCAGTCGCAAGACAGTATGGTGCTGACCCTTACGCCGCAAGAACTCAAAACAATAGCAGATGCTGAACCTGTGGCCGACAATAAAAGAAAGGCTCTTGAACTATCGATTGCTTCTGCAAATGCATTATGTCCTGATACGGTTGAGGAAGGCCTCGTTATGACCGGTGTAAGTATTGCCGATGATTTTGTCTGCTACTACTATACATATGATACCGAACTTTTTGAATTCGAGGACAGTACACTTCCGCATGTTAAAGAAGCTATCTACCAGAATCTTAAACAAGGAATGGAAACAGAGCCGACGCTCAAGTACGAAATCTCGCTAATAAAAGAGTGTAAGATGGGTATCAGATATATCTATAGCCCTAAGACAGAAGATGCCAAGACAAAGATAGTTACAATAAGCGCCAAGGAAGTTGCCGTCCTCTGATTGCTAAATATTCTTAAATGCGCGAAGCAATTAGAGTTTTTGGCGTAATTTTGTAACATAAAAACATCTCAGAGATACATCTTAAAACATAATATCATACGCATAAACGCAAAATGAAGCTTACGTTCAATATTGATTACCGTACCAACTGGGGAGAATCGCTTTTCGTGACAGGCACCCTACCCGTTTTAGGAGAAGGGGACTTTGCCAAAGCTCTGAAAATGGAGCTTGAAGGGATAGACCATTGGACAGTAACCATTGATATCCCAGCCGATATCGAAGGATTTCGCTATAGTTATATAGTCCGTCGGGATGATGGCTCCGTTAAAGAAGAATGGGGTCATGGTAATGTTTTCCACGGAGGCAAGGA
This sequence comes from uncultured Bacteroides sp., assembly GCA_964472555.1. GTDB lineage: Bacteria > Bacteroidota > Bacteroidia > Bacteroidales > Muribaculaceae > CAG-873. Next base: position 34,529 of record CAYYQS010000001.1, on the reverse strand, counting down.
AGCTGCCATATGCAGAGTATTCGACCGCTGGCAAGACCAGCCTTTAGACAAGCCCTTCTATTCTTCGGCGTTTACCGACTGTATCTGCCGTCATGCTCTTCCCGGCGAACAAGTACTCCCGATTGAAGACTTCACTACGCTTGCAGTATCGGCACCCATGGTCGGCCCGGGGCGAGTTCTTGCAGTTTCGGGCGAAGGTGATGCCCTCGGCAACTGGGATGTGAACAAGGCGATCCGCATGAGTGATGCAGAGTTTCCCGTATGGAAAACTAATGTTCCCTCAAAAGGCCTCTTAGCCCATACGGAGTATAAATTCCTCATACTTGATGCTACAAACGGAAATGTCATAGCTTGGGAAGGTGGCGCCAACCGCACTATCGGCGTGATTCCTGCAAAGGGAGAAGCTACTATTCTCGAGGGTATGCGTTTCATCAATACACTTACGCCATGGCGAGGAGCCGGTACTGCAATACCAGTATTCTCTCTCCGTACACAGGAGGACATGGGTGTGGGCGATTTCTATGATCTTCTAAAAATGATTGATTGGGCAGCTGCCACCGGACAGACCTTCCTTCAGCTTCTGCCTATCAATGATACCACTATGACGCATACGTGGACGGATTCATATCCTTACAATGCTAATTCTACGTTTGCGCTTCATCCGATGTTCCTCCGCGTTCAGGAACTCGGTAAACTCAAGGACAAGGCTCGCGTAAAATACTATGATGAGCTTGCAGCCGAATTGAATGCTCTCCCTGAGATCGACTATGAGCGCGCCAACAATGCCAAGCTCGCGTACTTACGAGAGATCTTCACTCAGGACGGCGAGAAAACCTTGAAGAGCAAGGGATATAAGGCATTTTTAGAGAAGAACGGCTATTGGCTCAAGCCCTATGCCGCCTTCTGTGTACTGCGTGATCAGTTCGGTACTCCGGATTTCACCCAGTGGAGCGATTACGCCAACTACTCGTCGGAAGTACTTAGGCGAGTGATAGCAGAGAATCCACGGGAAATTGATTTCGTATGCTATCTGCAATATCATCTTGACAAGCAGATGAGATATGTGCACGACTACGCAAATTCCAAGGGTATTGCCCTAAAGGGAGATATACCTATCGGTATTTCGCGCACGAGTGCCGACGCTTGGCAGGATCCGCGCCTGTTCAACATGGATTGTCAGGCCGGAGCTCCCCCTGATGATTTCTCTGTACTCGGCCAGAACTGGGGCTTCCCAACATACAACTGGGAGGAGATGAACCGAGACGGCTTCGCATGGTGGAAAGCCCGTTTCCGTAAAATGGCCGAATACTTTGATGCCTACCGTATTGACCATGTGCTTGGATTCTTCCGCATATGGCAAATACCGATGGACGCACTTCATGGTCTCTTAGGCTATTTCAATCCGGCCCTCCCCTTCTCTGTCGATGAGTTGCGGTACAACTATGATTTCTGGATTGACCCCGAGCGGCATACCAAACCATACATCATGGACTACTTCGTGGAGGACTTCTTCGGCCCCTACACTGCCGAGACCTTGCGCCTGTACATGAATAAACTCCCCGACGGGCGGTATGAACTCAAGCCGGAATTCAACACACAGCGTAAGATAGCCGATTATTTCGCCACCCTTCCGAAAGATGAAAAAAATACACGAGTTTGCGAGGGCCTTACCGGTCTTATCGACGATGTGCTATTTATAGAAGATCCTATAGAGAAAGGCAAGTATCATCCGAGAATCTCAGCTCAGTATACCTACATCTACCGCTCACTAAATGACTACGAGCGCTGGTGCTTCAACCGACTCTATAATGACTTCTTCTATCACCGGCATAACGACTTCTGGTATGGTAAAGCGATGTGGAAGCTTCCTCCGCTTATCGACTCCACCGACATGCTTGTGTGTGCAGAAGACCTCGGTATGATTCCTGCGTGTGTCCCTGCGGTAATGGAACAGCTCGAGATTCTTTCGCTTGAGATACAGCGCATGCCCAAGGATCCATCGTCGACCTTCGGGAATACATGGAACTATCCTTACTTCTCGGTATGCACCACCTCCACACACGATATGGGCGGCATACGCCAGTGGTGGGAGGAAGACAGAGCCAAGACTCAGCTCTACTACAATGAAGTTCTTCACGAAGGCGGTGCAGCTCCATACTTTGCGGAACCGTGGGTTTGCGACAAGATCATTGATCTTCATCTCCATTCCCCCTCCATGCTCTGCATCTTACCTCTGCAGGACTGGCTCTCGATCGACGGCTCGATACGCAGAGAAAAACCTCAGGAAGAGCAGATAAACGTTCCTGCCAATCCCCGTCACTACTGGCGCTACCGTATGCACCTTACGGTAGAAGATCTGATAGAACACACAGAATTTAACCGTTATCTCCGTGATAAGATCAAGAATTCCGGACGTTAAATTAAACTGAACGCAATATGCCGGGGTACAGAGCACTGTGCCCCGGCTTTTAAGCGCTATAACGACAAGCAGTGAAAATATTCTGGAAAATATTCCGAGCTTTGATATCGACCCTACTGATACTTTCAGTAATTCTACCGGTGTCGATATACATTCTGCTGTCGTTGACACCCATCCAGAATAAAATCAGAGATATCGCTGCGGAGGAATTGTCATCTCTTCTCGGAGCAGAGGTTGGAGTAGGGAAAATAGTGATTCATCCATTTAACCGCCTTTCGATTTCCGAAGTAACCCTCTCTTCAGGAACCGATTCAATTGCTTCGGTGGACAACGTCAGCGCCGGGTTTGAATTATTCCGCTTTTTGCGCACCGGAGAACTCGTGATAGACTATGCTTTAGTCGAGGGCGCCTCGTTCAGAATTTTCCGGGAAGAACCCGGGGCGGAGCTAAATATCAGCCCTATACTTGAGAGACTCAAGTCCGACCGACCTACTAAAGAAAAAGCCTTTGATCTAAGGATAAACACAGTTCTTTTAAGAAATTCTTCTCTAACCTATGACGTGCTGAGCGTCGAGCGAAAGAAAGACGGATTATTCGACCCGGCTCATATCTCGGTGCGGGATTTCGAAATAAATGCATATATCCCCCGAATAAGCAATAGCAGGTATACCGTTGAACTGGATCACCTGTCGTTTGAAGAGCAATGTGGCTTTATACTAAGCACCCTGCGGTTCAAGGCAGACCTTGACACAAATACAGCCACGCTTTCCGACTTCTATCTTGCTTTGCCTTCCTCCCGTTTTTCGCTCTCAAACGTAACACTCTCTTATCCTTCACTTTCACGGATCGGAGAAGCGCTTGAGAAAGGATCTGTAACCATTTCCACGTCGAGACCGGCAGTTGTCTTTCCACCAGATTTAGAGGCCTTTCTTCCTATACTTGCAAAGATTGACCAAAGTTTCCTGCTGGATTTTGACGTCGAGGGAAATATATCGAGTGCAAGATTAAATTCATTCACACTTAAAGATAAAAAAGGTGGACTACTTTCCCTGAATATTTCAGGAGCTGTCGACAGTATAACTTACAGTGATCGTTTAGACTTTACACTCGATCATCTTTCCGTTAAAGTCAATGGCCCGGAAATTGCACATCTTTCGTCAGGATTCATAAAGTCAGGGATGAGAAAGACTCTTGCGCGTTTTCCTGAGTTGAATTTAGTTGCCATGGGTGCAGGAAATGCCCAGCATGGTAATCTTGACCTAAAAATAAACGGGAGTCCGGGAGTTGCTGGAGGACATATCAATTATAATAACAGGGGGCGGTCGATGTCGATATCCGGAGACCTGAGTATGAAAGATCTACGACTCGACTTGCTGACCGGCTCTCAAATTCCGGGGCCTCTTACAGCTGATATTTCGGGCTCGGTAAAGACGGGATACAAACTGGCAGGAAATCTTAAAGTTAATGTTGATGAGATTGAGATTAAAGGATACAATTACCGGAATCTCTCAGGAGATTTGCGTTTTGACACCAAAGGGACAAATGAGATAAGCGTGTCTCTTGATGATGAAAACGCAAAACTTCTGGCATATCTCTTTTATAATGCGACGGATGACAATAAAGCACTCCAAGGAACTTTAGTGGCATCGGAAGTCGACCTCAACGCACTCGGCCTTACGGAGATTCAGCCGGGCAAGCGGCTGAGTGCCAAGCTTAATACCTCTTTTGAGGGTAAAAGTCTTAAAGATGCAGAAGGATATGCACAATTGTTTGACATCAAGTGGTTAGATGACCGCGGCAAAGGTTTGCGATTGAATCGCGTGCGTTTGGAATCCCGGCCTGATGATGCGGTACCCTCTCTCGATCTTTATTCAGATTTTCTTTCCGGCAGTGTCAAGGGTTACTATGATATTGCAACGTTGCCGTCGCAACTTCAAAATATGGTCAGCAGCTTCCTACCTGCAATAGTGCCACCTGTAAAGGACGCTGCGATTGGTGATCCGAACAATTTCTCGTTTGAATTTTCATTGACTCCTTTTGAAGACCTTGCATCCTTCTTTAATCTGCCGATACAACCATTGCATACCGTGACTATCGACGGACGGCTTGATACAGATGAGGGGAAAGCATATATTTCTATTGACACTCCTTATCTGCGACAAGGTGACAAGCTACTCGAAAACAGCAACATATCTGCCGTAATCGACCTTGAAAAAGATAGCAATAGTCTTTTCGTGACCTCTCAGTTTCCCACGAAGAAAGGAGACATGAGTGTCTCCGGTCTGATTGACATGAAAAACAATGAACTTGATACCCGAATCGACTGGAGCATCGAGAGAACCATTCCTCTAAATGGGACGCTTGCCTTCAACACCCTTGTGCGGAATGTGGGTAAGACTCCCGGTGGAATTTTTCCTATTGACGCGACTATCAACTTTTTGCCGGGAACAATCAACTTCGGGGACGAAGTATGGAGAATACGTGATTCGCGAATAGATATCTCGCCACTACAGGTTACGGTAGACGACTTCGGATTGTCGGCCCTCGACCAGAATATCACTATAGGAGGTACTATTGGCGATGAACCCTCCGATAGCCTGACAGTTAATCTCAATAATGTTTCCCTACTTCCTATCTTTGATACACTTGAGATAGATAAAGCTTTGATCGGAGGTCGAGCAACGGGATTATTTACGGCCAGAGACATTCTGGGAGCATCACCTTTCTTCCACTGCCCCGCCCTGCACGTCGACTCAATAGGCTACCAGAGGTGCACAATCGGAGATGCCGATATCCTCGCAAGTTGGAACAACGAAAAGAAATCATTCTATCTTGATGCCGATGTAACTGGTCTTGAAGGGCGTAAGTCGCGAATTTTCGGTGACATCTATCCATTCAGAGAAGCGCTTGACATTAATTTTGAGGCCGACAGCGTACCGGTAGGTTTCCTAAAACCTTTTATGGAGGCTTTCACATCTGATATCTCCGGACGAGCTAGCGGCAAATGCCGACTTTTCGGCACTTTCAAAGAGATTGATCTTGAAGGAGATATCTTTGCAGATAACGTGACGCTAAAGATTGACTTCACAGGCACATCTTACTCCGCGACAGACAGCGTGCATCTGGCTCCCGGAAAGATTGAACTGACGGACGTCATAATTCGAGACAGTGAGGGAAACACCGCCATGCTTAACGGTAACGTAGGCCATACATTCTTCAAAGAGCCCACTTTCAGATTTGACATTACAGATGCTAAGAATTTCCTGAGCTATAACATTACGTCAAAGGAGAACCCCGACTGGTATGGAACAATCTACGGCAATGGAGGAGCTTCCATTTCGGGATATCCGGGGGTTGTGGATATAAATGTAGCGATGTCAACGGCTCCAAGATCCACTTTCACTTTCGTGCTCAACGACAGACTTGATGCTGAAGACTACAAATTCCTGACATTCAGAGACGTGACACCGGATTCACTTAAACCTCTCGAAACAAAACTGGATGATACCCCTCCAGCAGTAAAGGCTTTCCGACGGCGAGCGTCTAACAATACAGAATCGCCTTCGGCTTACAACATGGATATCCGTGTTGATGTTACAAAAGATGCAGATATGACGCTGGTGATGGATCCTGTTGGCGGCGACGAGATCAAAGCCCATGGCGAAGGCAACCTGCATCTGGCTTACAACTCAACTAATAACGATCTCAACATCTGGGGAAAATATTCGCTTCTCGACGGCAGCTATAAGTTTACTCTGCAGGACATTATTATAAAGGACTTTATAATAAAGGAAGGGAGTATGATCCAGTTCGACGGAGACCCCTATGGCGTCAAGACGACACTTGAAGCATATTATGCGACAACTGCCAATCTGAGTGACCTCGATGAATCTTTCCTTCAGGATAAAGAGGTGGCACGAACCAAAGTGCCAGTGCACGCCCTTATGAAAGTCAAGGGTGATATCCGGCAGCCATCGATAGATTTTGACCTCGAATTTCCCACTCTTACGAGTGACACATATCGAAAAGTACGGAGTATAGTAAGTACATCCGACATGATGAACAGACAGATAATCTATCTGCTTGCGCTCAACCGCTTCTATACACCTGATTACATGAGCTCTACAACTAAAGGCAGCGAACTGATGTCGGTGGCATCCTCTACCATTTCGAGTCAGCTCGGCAATATGCTCGGTAAACTCAGCGATAAATGGTCGATCGCCCCGAACTTCCGAAGTGACAAAGGTGATTTCTCCGACGTGGAGGTCGATGTAGCCCTATCGAGTCGCCTTCTAAATAACCGCCTCATCTTCAACGGCAACTTCGGTTACCGTGATAAGACACTTAACAGCAATCAGTTTATAGGCGACTTTGACATTGAATATCTGCTGAACAAACGTGGTACATGGCGACTTAAAGCGTATAACAGATATAACGACCGAAACTATTACGTACGCACGGCACAGACCACACAAGGCGTAGGAATAATGTTCAGACGCGATTTTGACAATCTCTTCAATTTCCTGAAACGCAAAAACAGGAAACGTGAAGAGAACGGTGACAGTATCCGAACTTTCGATCAGTCGAAATAATGGGAACGGGATTTATTACGCCACCCCGCCTCATGTTCCTTATCGGTGAAGAATACTTTTACATCGGCTTGCCATTCATTAACGAATGATATGCTTTTATCAGCATGCTCTTCACGGTCGGTGAAGAACCAAATGCCATTGTTACCTCTTGCACGATGTGAATACTGAGTTACATAGACGATCAGATCCGCGCGATATTCCTTGTCGACAGGACAAACTTTAACCTCCGCCTTCTTGCCTTCACTTGTCTTATAAATTCTCTGAGCCACAGACGCAGGAGTAACCATTAAGGAGAAAAGGCATGAAACAGCTAAATATTTAAGACATTTCACATCAAACATAAGCACTACGCAATTTTTGTTTGCAAATTTAAGCAAAAAGTCGGAATGACGACACTTGCACGGAATCTTTTTTTTGATTAATTTTGTGGATTAATAGCAAATCATCAACGAAATGACTAATAATACTCCAAACATTGGGGTTTCCCAGATGCCGGGCGCCCTTCGTTTTTGGATGACGGCATTAGTTCTGATATCGGGTAATGTCGTTCTCCCTCAATTTTTTCACTTAATACCCGGAGGCGGTCCGATGTGGCTACCTATCTACTTCTTTACGTTGATAGCCTCGTGGCGATATGGGTTTAAGATGGGTTTTACTGTTGCTGTGATTTCGCCCATAATCAACACATTGATATTCGGAATGCCCTCGCAAGCAATGTTACTTCCTATTCTAATGAAATCGGTAATATTGGCATTTAGTGCCGCAGCCCTTGCGAGTCGTTACGGAAAAGTTACCATAGCACTTGTGCTATCTGTGGTGCTTACTTATCAGTTTGCCGGGACACTTGGTGAATGGGCTATTTTCGGCGACTTTATGCAGGCAACCCAGGATTTCCGCGTAGGTATCCCCGGTATGATCGTGCAAACTATAGGGGCATATCTCCTGCTCCGGATTCTTTCGCGAAAATGAATTGACGAACTTTAAAAGCCATCGCAGTTAACCAATGGGATTTTTTGACTATTTCACCAAAGGACGAAAGCAAAACCTCGATAAAGGACTTGAAAAAACGAAAGAAGGCGTCCTGAGTAAACTACGCAGAGTCTTCACCGGCCGTCGCACTATAGATGATGACTTTCTTGACGAACTTGAGGAAGTATTCATTACCAGTGATGTGGGCGCAGAAACTACACTCAAGATTCTTGACCGCATACAGAATCGCGTGGCACGCGACAAATATGTCGACATGGATGAACTCAACGAACTCCTGTGCGAGGAAATAAGCGACCTGCTTGCTGAGAGCGATAAAGCCGAAGACAATCTATCGTTTACCCCACCGGCCGGAAAGAAACCCTACGTTATAATGGTTGTGGGTGTCAACGGTGTAGGGAAAACCACCACGATTGGTAAACTTGCCCACCATTACCGTCAGGCAGGAAATAAAGTGATGCTCGGAGCAGCCGACACATTTCGCGCTGCCGCTGTGGAGCAGCTTGACGAGTGGGCCCGTCGTGCAGAAGTTCCGGTAGTCAAGCAGCAGTTAGGCTCGGATGCTGCAGCAGTTGCTTACGATACACTTTCGTCGGCTGTAGCTAATGATATCGATGTAGTTATCATCGATACCGCAGGACGACTTCACAACAAGAAAGGACTTATGGAAGAACTTTCAAAAATAAAAAGAGTGATGGAGAAAGTTGTTCCGGGAGCCCCACATGAAGTTTTGCTTGTGCTTGACGGCTCTACTGGGCAGAATGCGTTTGAGCAGGCGCGCCAGTTCTCCGCAGCTACTCAGGTGACTGATCTTGCCGTGACGAAACTCGACGGAACGGCACGCGGAGGTGTTGTGATCGGCATCAGCGATCAGTTTAAGATTCCGGTAAAATATATCGGCATCGGCGAAGGCATTGATGATCTTCAGCTCTTCAACAAAAGAGAATTCGTGCAGTCGCTTTTCGGCCGCAGATAAGAGTATGAGCAAAAAACAAAAGAAAGTGAGTATCCTTAGTTTAGGATGCTCAAAGAATCTTGTCGACAGTGAGAGACTTGCAAGGCGGTTTGCTGATGCAGGTGTTGAATGTTCTTTTGTAGAAGAGCTTCCTTCTGACGGGTCAGACCTCATAATCAATACTTGCGGATTTATCGGTGACGCTAAAGAGGAATCCATTAATATGCTCCTCGGCGCTCTTGAGCGTAAGTCGAAACGAAAGATCGGTTCGGTTTATGCCATGGGATGTCTAACCGAAAGATATAGAGAAGAACTTACCGCTGAGATTCCTGAGCTTGACGGACTATATGGCAAGTTCGACTGGAACGGTATAGTTGACAGGATAACAGATGTACCCACTTCTACAGCACCGTGGGAACGGTCGCTCTCTACACTACCACACTATACTTATCTGAAGATAGCAGAGGGGTGTAACCGCTTCTGTGCATTCTGTGCGATACCACTGATTACGGGCAGATTTAAGTCGAGGCCTGTGGATGAAATTGTTGCCGAGGTTCGCGATCTCGTTGAACGAGGAACTGTAGAATTCAACATAATCGCACAGGATCTGTCGTCGTACGGAACAGATCTCGAAGGTGGTAAATCGAGACTGGCAGAACTTCTCGAGAAACTTGCCGGTATTGAAGGGGTGAAGATGTTGCGCCTGCACTACGCATACCCTTCGGAATTCCCCTACGATATTCTTCCGGTAATGGCAAAGTATCCTAACATCTGCAAATATCTCGACATTGCGCTTCAGCATATTGATGATACTGTTCTTGCCAATATGCGACGGCACATTGACGGAGCAGCCACCAAGGAACTACTGAGGCGAATCAGAGCTGAAGTGCCGGGAATCCATATACGAACAACCATGATGGTCGGTTTCCCGGGTGAAACGGAAGAAGCTTTCAGGAAACTCGTGGAATTCGTCAAGGAGCAGCGTTTCGAGCGGCTCGGAGCCTTTGCTTACTGCGAGGAAGAAGGAACATTTGCTGCAAGGAATCTTGCGGATGATATTCCCGAAGAAGTTAAGCAGGCTCGCCTCGACGCTCTTATGGCCGTACAGCAGGATATTGCTTTTGAAGTAGCAGAATCAAAAACAGGAATGATTCTTCCTGTGATCGTTGATGAATTTGACGGAGAAAGATATATCGGCCGTACAGAATACGATTCTCCAGAGGTGGATTGCAATGTGTTCATCACTACGCCAAGAGAACTGAAGATCGGTAACATATACAACGTAAAGATCTGCGGAAGCGAAGGTTTCGATCTTTTTGGAATTCCCGAGGATGAAAATGCAGAATAAGGCATTCATTATATATCGCTTACCGGGCTCTCAAGAAATAATCAGGAGAGATTTTACTGATATTTCTTCGGAAAAACTGCAATTCGGAGATGTGAGGGTTGAACCCTGGTGTACCCAATCTTTCGAGGAGCCTATGAACGTTTGCTCACGTTCTACCGAGAAAGACGACTATATCCGTCGACTTACGCGACTGATTTCAGAACTTAAGGGCGGTAGGGAGAAAGCTGTGATGAGCCGTCTTATCTGCGGACGCTTCGCAAAATTTGAGCCAGAAGAATTAGCGAATGAGTATTTCAGTAAGTTCCCCGATTCTTTCTGCTTTTTGTTTTTTCATCCGATCACCGGATATTGGATGGGAGCTTCACCTGAACTTCTGCTTGAGATGCACGACTCTAAGTCGGCAGCTACCAGAGCTTTGGCCGGGACTAAACCGGTAGATGATGAATCGCCATGGAGTGCTAAAAATATCGAGGAACATGATTTCGTGGTTGAAGATATACTTTCACGTCTGTCCGCACTACCTGGAAGTGTTCGAGCTGAAAAAGGTGAAAGACATGACCTTAAGTATGCCGCAGTTCGACATCTTTGCACCCCGATAAGGCTTGAGTCAGACGAGCCTCTGCCTGTTTCCGAAATTATTCATAGCCTACACCCTACTCCTGCTGTCTGTGGTTTTCCACGAGAGAAAGGGCTCGAGTGTATCCGTGTGTATGAAGATCATCCCCGAAACTGCTATGGAGGATTGATCACAGTGCCAACATCTACCGGCCCGCTTACGTATGTGATACTGCGCTGCGTTCATTTCGATACCGAAAAATGGGCAATATATACAGGTAGCGGAATTACTCATGCATCAGAAGCAGACGATGAATGGCTTGAAACAGAAGCCAAAGCAACTCCGCTTGTACAACTCCTTTCTTCCTTTTAATCTTACTCCCTTCTATAATGGACAACTCCTCTCTCAAACACACCTTAGGCATCGTTTGCCTGTCTTTTGCTATTTTACTTGCGCTCTCCGCGATGCCTATCGGGCGGCTAAGCAACAATTTAGTTAAAGATTTCAATCTCTTTGAGGATCTCTTTCCTACCGCAGAGCCGACTAAGTCTGTCGAAACTTTTGAGACAGCTCAGATTGATGAAGAATTATCAGAACTTTTAGCTCAGGCAGAACCAGAAGCGATCGGTGAGCCTTCAGAGGTCACGGAAGAAACATCTGTCGTCTCCCCCGCTGTTGAAGAGCCGCTAATCCATACAGCACCTGTTTCAGAGGGCGTTGTTTGCTTCGAGAATTATACAAATTCACCCCTCCTCTCCCGCTTCAAAGCCGCTCTTGCCGAAAATTCCGGCACAGTAAATATTGCGGTTATTGGTGATTCTTTTATCGAAGGTGATATTTTCTGTGAGGACCTGAGGGAACTCTTTCAGAACCGATTCGGGGGAAGCGGTGTAGGACATCTCAGCCTTCACACCGATTTCCCGGGTTTCCGCAAGTCGGTGGTTCAGTCGGACGCCGGGTGGAAACTCCACGATATAAGAACCATGTCGTCCCGTGATTCACTCCGGCAGCTTTCAGGCGATTACTGTACTGCAGAGACTTCGGCTTCGGCAACATTCAAAGGGTCGTCGTATGGAAACGGAACTAAAGAATGGAGTAAATCCTCCTTTACCTTTATATCGGCCTCTGAAGGTACCATTGCACTCACGACTGATGCCGGGACGGAAACTTTTGATGTTGTGCCGGACGAAGCTCCGGTAACACTGAGCGTTCAAGGTCAGACCACGAAATTTAAGATCGAGAGTAATGTGCCGGGGTTGAAGGCTCTTGGTGTGAATCTTGACGGCAATACGGGCGTACAGCTTGACTGTATGTCGGTACGTGGTAATTCAGGAATCACACATGCAAAACTTAATGAGACTCTCATTTCTTCACTGAGAAAGAATCGTGATTATTCCTTGATAATAATCGAGTTCGGCATGAATGCTCTTAGTGCTGAACAAACCAACTATACCCCTTACCGCACCGGCATGCAGAAAGTGGTAGATAAAATCAGAGGATGCTACCCCGGAGCAGATATCATAGTTATGGGAGTTGGTGACCGGGGTATAAAGGAAGGAACAGAGATAAAGTCAATGGCAAGTTGTACTGCTATGGTAAAGGCTCAGCGGGAGCTGGCGCGTAATAGCGGAGTGATATTCTGGGACACCCGCGAGGCCATGGGGGGCCCCGGAGCCGTCGCTGACTGGCGAAAACGGCGTCTTGTCAATGCCGATTATATTCACCTTAATCACGCCGGAGGTAAAGAATTGGCCACTCTGATGTTTAATGCTTTCGCTAAAGCTTTCGATGAATAGATTAGTCCTTTTATTACTTGTAGCAGTATACGGAAGTTTTGCATCCGCTCAAAGTGATGATCAGAAAGAGCTGCGACTCAATCCACAGTTGGAGACTGAGTACTCAGAGAGCATCGATCTTTCGGCATATCCCTTCATAAATATCGAAAAAAATGTAATAGAGATGAATGGGGATGACTGGAGTCCGCTTATTGAGCAATTCAAATCGGCGACAGCGGGCGACTCCTTGTTCTCCATTGTTTATTTAGGAGACTCGCATGTGCAGGCCGACTTCAACGTAAGTGTCTTCCGTCAAATTCTTCAGGAAGCCTCTCGTCCGGCAGGCCGCGGAATAGTCATACCATTCAAGCTTGCGGGAACCAATGAGCCTCTCGACTACTCCATAAACCTCGATGCACGATTCGAGACTTCCAAATTACTCAAGACACCCTGGCAGACCGAGATGCCGTTTACAGGTATCGGACTTCGGCCGGAGTCCGGGAAATACAATCTTTCAGTTTCAGCCAAGACTCCATTCTCTCAAGTACGATTCTTTTACGCCGGTAATGAGCCACAGTTTATCGGCGTGTCAGATTCTACGATTTACTGTGATGAGATTAATAAACGATTAGTTTTCAGAGAGCCTGTCATATCCTTCTCAGCGGATTTCATGTCTTCAGGTTCTACCGTAATAGGAGGAATTGAACTGATGAACGACACTGTAGGCACTGTTGTCCACTCAATAGGCAATAATGGAGCGACCTACGGATCTTACCTGTCACTCGGAGATGATTTTCTGGAAGGGCTTTCGGAACTACACCCTAATTTGCTGGTAATAGCTCTTGGAACGAATGAAGCTTTCGGAAGAATGAGTCTTGAGGCGATCAATGATAATGTAGACGGATTAATCTCATCTATAAAAACTCACCTCCCCTCGACAAAGATACTGCTTGTTTCTCCTACCGAATGCTTCAAGAAAGTTTACCGTAAGAGTGGCAAACGCAGACGCAGGACATCCGTTCAGGTCGTTAATACTAAAGTAGCTGAAATTGCGAGCGTCCTTGGACAATATGCCGCGCAAGAAGGTATCCCTTTCTATAACAGATATGTAGTAGCCGGAGAGACCGGAGCTGCTTCCAAACTAAGAAAAGCGGAGCTGCTCAGTCGCGACGGCGTTCATTTTACAGCTACCGGTTACCGCGTGTGGGGGTCACTACTTGCCAAATCCGTTCTCGATAAGATTTCGAAAATTGAAGAAGAGGAAGCGGAACCTTCGACAGAATAAAAAATATATCAAACACGGAAATTTTTTTCATAATTTTCTTGCAAACATACGAGCATTCTTATTAACTTCGCATCGTAAAAGATACCCCTCAGTCGGGGGGCTGATTGTGAAACTACTGCAACCGTATTATGATATTTAAATTCCGTATTGTTTCAGATGAAGTGGAGAATTTCAAACGCGAAATTCAAATTGATGCCACAGCCACTTTCCTCGATCTAAAAAAAGCAATCTGCTCGTCGGTTGGATACGATGCAACCCAGATGAGTTCTTTTTTCCTCTGCGACCGAAACTGGGAGAAAGAAAAAGAAATCACCTTTGAAGACATGGGAGTAGATGATGAGGATGAGGTCTATCTGATGGACGAATCCGTGCTTTCAGACTTTATTGAGGACGAAGGTCAGAAACTCCTTTATGTTTTCGACTATCTGACTGAAAGAATGTTCTTTATAGAGATGACAGAACTCGTCACGGGTCGTTCGCTTAAAGATCCTTTCTGCTCACTGTCGCTTGGAACACCACCTCCCGAATTTGTGGATATCGATGAATTCGATGCCAAGATAGACGAAAAGCAAAAAACCGCAGCAAGAAACACTGATCTTGATGAAGATTTCTACGGCTCGGACAGCTTCAATGAAGATGAATTTGAAGGTCAGGGCTTCGATGAAATGACTTTCGAGGACTGATATTTCTCTTCAAATATAGCGTCACCCCGCCGTACTTTTCACGGCGGGGATTGACGTAAAATCCGCTCTTCTTCTACAATCTACCTTTTCTCCGACTCACTTTGCACGATGCCATAGCCCATATACTATCTTACGACTGGATTTATTCAGCCTTTGCTATTGCGGCCCTATGCTCTACTGCGCTCATTATCATGGTGATTCTTTCGGAGAACCGTAATCCGGTAAAGTCGCTGGCATGGGTTACGATACTATTACTTTTCCCGGTTGTGGGAATAATCCTATATATATTCTTCGGGAGAAGTATTAAAAATGTGAGGATGATTTCCCGCCGCAACCGCCGCAAGCTTCGGCGCCGCGAGAAGCGCACTCATGTCCAGCCGGAGTCGTTGGGTCTTGACCACACATCGTTGCAGCAGATAAAACTTGCAAGATCTCTTACAGGTGCACAATACTATGCAGACAATTGTGTGAAGATTTTTTCCGACGGGGCCTCAAAGTTTGAGGCCTTTAAGAGGGATCTCCGATTGGCAAGACACTCCATTAACATTCAATATTACATTTTTGAAGATGACCGTATTGGCAGGGAAGTGGCAGAGATATTGATCTCAAAAGTATCTGAAGGTGTCACTGTCCGGCTCATTTACGATCATGTGGGCTCTTTCAATGTGAGGTCGCGTTTCTTCAAGGAATTGCGGGCCCGCGGTGTTGAAGCTTATCCTTTTTTTAAGGTTACCTTCCCATCGCTTGCGACGCGGGTCAATTGGAGGAATCATAGAAAAATATGTATTATAGACAATGCGGTGGGATATATCGGGGGCATGAATGTGGCAGACAGGTATATTGACGGTGGAAAGAAGTTCGACTCCTGGTTCGATGCCCACGTAAGAGTAACCGGCCCGGTAGTAGCAGCCTTAAAATATTCGTTTACAGTAGACTGGAACTTCATGGGTCGAGGCCTGATCGAGGATTCCGAGTGCAGCGATTCACCACTTTTTCCTCGAGAAGGAATCAGTGGAGTTGGTGCACAGGTGTTAACCTCAGGTCCGACTTCACAATGGGCCAACATAGCATTGTCTTTTCACAAGGCTATATCCAACGCCAGGCGAAGAGTCTTTATTCTTACACCGTACTTCCTACCAACCGAATCACTGCTAAGAGCCCTTCAGAGTGCTGCCCTCTCGCATGTCGATGTCCGCCTCATACTGCCCCGCCGTAGCGATTCCAGTATGTTGACCTATGCATCGGCGTCATACATCGGGCAATGCCTTCAGGCAGGTATTAAGGTATACCTGTATGAACCGGGTATGCTGCATGCAAAAGCTATGATAATTGATGACGAGATAGTGACGGTCGGCTCAACAAACTTTGATTTCAGAAGCTTTGAATGTAATTTCGAGGCAAACCTATTTATGTATAGCAGAGAGCTATGTTCTTGGGCTATTGAACAATATAAACAGCGACTCAAATCATCAACACGGGTCCACGCAGATGAATGGAAACACCGCCCGATGTCACGCAAGGTTGGAGAATCCGTTCTGAGACTGCTCAGTCCCATACTTTAGAAAGGTTATATATAATGGATAAGGATAATAATAAAGAACGCTTCTGCTCGCTCCTGAGAAGTACGGGGCGCGAAAATATAGAATATGTAATTGAGGATCTCGAGAGCTGGGGCTTTTTTGAAGCACCGGCTTCTTCACAAGGGCACCACGCCTATCCGGGTGGACTTCTGGAACATTCCCTCAATGTTTACGACGCCGCTATGGCTTCGAGAGAGGCGGTGATCAAGCTTCGCCCCGATCTGGCTAAGGAACTTCCTGGGGAATCCATTATAATAGCCTCATTGCTCCATGACGTATGTAAGGCCAACTTCTACAAACTCGTAAAGAAAAAACGGCGTAACGAAATCGGGGTATTTGAGGATGTGGAGCAATACGAAATCCACGACGAGATATTTCCTGTAGGTCATGGAGAGAAGTCGGTAATTCTCCTTCTTCAATCCGGTCTAGATCTGACAGACGATGAAATATATGCGATAAGGTGGCACATGGGACCTTGGAATCTCTCGAGAGACGATGAAAAATTTTATCGCCAGGCTGGAAAGCAGACACCGCTTCAACCTCTGATACATGCAGCCGATACTATTGCTTCGGCAATTCTCGAGAGACCGGCAGCAAAGTTGTGAAGCGAGGGGATAAAAGAGGTGAACAATTAGTGCGCGGCTTTGTTAATATATCATAATTAGATACTATTTTTTGACTATGAAACTACGCACATTAAGTTATCTCGCTGCTTCGGCAATTGTTGCCGCAACCGCATTCTCGTCGTGCAGGCCTGCTACGCGTCTCGACGGCCAATGGATGGGGAACCCAGAACGGATTGCTCATCTCTCGGGAGCCTCTGATGCAACAGCCACAATGACTCTTTCGTTCGATCAACCTGAGAAGACGGGAGGTACTGTGATGCTCTCTGCTGTAATAGATATTCAGCAGGGAATCTCTTCATTTACTACAGACGAGCCGTATGCTCCTTACGAAACATCTGTTACGGCGACCGCCAATGCTACAGGACGCTTCACATTTACTGATGACGATAAAGAAGATATAGCGATTTCTATTGATCCTGATTCTTTTACACTGACAGTAGATCCTTCCGGCGTTACATTCGCTCAGAATATCATCACCGGCCAGCAGCAACCTGTACTCGATTCTCTCGCAGCTTCAACTGCAGAAAAATGGAAAGTAATACTTACACCTGCTGCACGAGAACTTTTCAACAGGTATACGTCCATTGAGGACATAAAAATCCACCACGATGACATAATGTCGTGTGAAATCAGTGACCGGGATTATACCCTGCGTCGCGTAGGTGTTCCCAATTAACTCCGTTTTCTGAGCACTCTCCTGATTGCAGGGGGAGCCGCAAAGAATGCTATCAATATACCCGCGCTGTCGGCTGCAAAATCAAGCAGTTCGGCAGCGCGACCATTTTCGAGCATGCCTTGCCAAAATTCATCTATACCTCCGAAAACAGCTGCTGCTATGGCAAAAAATATTTTCACCCGGAGAGGCAATATCTTCTCAGACCGGTAATAGTCGAAGGACAAAGCAGAAAAGAGTCCTCCGAACATAATGGCATGAATCAACTTGTCCAGATATGGAATGGGAGGAAGTTCGTCGGCACCTACCGGATCCTCATTTAGAGTCGCGTAAAGTATCACGCAAATCACTATTCCCGTAGGCCACCACCGGAGCAAAAAGTTTTTCAGCATAACTCAGAAAGGAATATAGTCGCGAGGGTTCAGAGGCGAACCATTATGCCATAGTTCGTAGACAATTCCATTTCCTTTGCTTCCCGTACCGATTCGTTGTCCGGCCATGACCTTTTTCCCACGGGAAATATAAATATCGTTCAGACCAGAATAAATACTTAAGAAATCATTAGGATGCTGGATAAGTACCGTTGTTGTGCCGTCGGGCAAAGTAGAGGTTCCGACAACAGTACCTCTATATACGGCACTTGCCTGAACAGGGCCAGGAGATGTGATAAGTTCACCGGGAATTCCTTCGTTAATATCTGAAATCTCTGCACCGACAGATGCCGGAGATGAGAAAACCATTCCTTCGGCAGCTATGGGAGTAAGGACTGAGAGATTGAATCTCTCTTCTTCCCGATATCGCTCGACAAACTGCTGTTCAAGCTCGGAAGCTGCAAGTAGTGAATCTGAAATAGCAACTTGAGTTTCGGCAATCTGACGAATCGAGTCCGAAGGTAGTTCATCGTTGAGAATTGCCACAATATTATCGATATAAGCCTGATTAATCCTTGCAGATTGTTCAAGAGAGTCGAGCCTGAGTGCGGTTTCAAGGTATTGATTGCGTAAATTGCCGCGAAGAGCACCCGGAAGTAGTTGCCTCATTGGAGTAAAGGCAAAGATAACCCATAGTAGAGCGGCAAGGCTTGCTATAACCGCTATACTCCCTATGATCACTCGGGAACGGGTCATAGGAATAGACCACACTCTGTTGAATGTGTTTTCCTTTATAAAATCAAGGCGATAGTGAGGCGGATTCTTATATTGTGACATTATTTTGCGTTGATTGAATTGAGGATGCTCCTAATACCCTCTTTTCCGTCAGAATCATCTTTCTGTGCATATTCATTGATAAGGGATATAGCATACTCGATCATTGTGTCGATACCTTGAAGTGCAAGTTCAGGATCGAGGTCGACCTCCGCTCCCGGGGTGGGAGGAATACCATTCTCCGTGAGTACCATATTACTGTCGTAAAGAGGTGATGCCGAAAATCTCACGCCCCAGCCGCAAGGTAGTTCAGAGGAGAAGGGCATACCGGCTCCGCCTCCGGTTGTAGCTCCCATTATAACGACATGAGGAAGATTGCGCATGACAGCCACAAAATTATTTGCGGCACTGAAAGTACTCCTGTTTGTGAGAATAATCACAGGTTTGAGCCACCTGACATGAGGTGTGGCCGGGTCGACGTAGAAGGCGTACGGTTCCGAAAAATCGTTGTGTGCCGGGCCTGTCTTATGTGTGATATATCCTGCTTTTATCCGTTCATTAATAAAGTGTGATACGAGCTTCTCCACATTAGATACGTCGCCACCGCCATTATTGCGGATATCAAGTATCAGACCGTCGGCTTCTTTCATCGTAAGTAGCATCATGTCGACAAAACTGTCGCTCACTGAAGATGAGAAAGAAGCATAACGGGCATATCCGACTTTCTTATCTTCAAGATATTTATAGATAAATCCGCTGCCTGAAGAATAATCGAAATCGAGGTAATGCTCTTCTATGAGTCTCAGATCAAAATTCTGGGGGTAGTCGCTCCACCACTTATTATAATAACTTACATCGAACCAGGATATAAGATTTGTGTGTCCGTCGCGCAGTTCATCGAGCATAGAAGCACAGTGATTGAAAAACATACGGCTGTCCCACTCGGTATCTATTTCCGAACGATATTTCTGTCCAATAGCTTCCCAATCGACATCCTTATCATTAAAGAAACAGTAATGCTCGTCGATAATGGTCCAGAGCGCATCGAAGTTTCCGTAAAAATCATTATCCCAGGATTCAACAGAGTGACATCCTGAGAAAGTGAACGAGGACAGCATTGCAAGACCTATGGCAGCGCCGGTATATTTAATCATTCCTTTCATTTCAATATAAGGCGCTAATTATCCTTGCATTATCAAAATTCGTTTTCTTTGTTCCTATCGAAATCCATTCTGATACTATACCAAGAACGAAAGAATTGGATAGCGAACGTGATACGATGTGATTAGCCTTGGAAGAGAATACCTCGCATCTGTATCCGGCTCTTAGAATTGTATTCCCGAACCTGAAATCTATAGAGGCAAGATTATCAAGGTTGAAATAATTGCCCGGCCACGCACCATGTACGAGTCCTTTGCGGTTTCCTAAATATATCTCATAGTAAAGTTCTCCATATTCCGGACAAAAGAAGCACCCTGCAAGAGGTAGAGTGGCCTGATATCGTATGCAAACCGGCAGACGGCCAAATTTGCCATTCCAGATAGCGGAACCGGTTGCACCTACAGTCCAGGAAGCATTGGCAGCAACCGGGTTATTGCTGTTGCGTGGAGTGTAGTCGGCACCTCCGGATATTGATGTATTCCCCCCGGCGAGCACGGTGAATCCTTTCTTCAATTTCCACCTATGTGTCATCGACCACCCTAATGAAAGCTTAATGTTGTACATCCGTGCGTTACCTACAGGGTTTTTCCCGCAGTCGTAGGCAAGTCTCCCATCAAGTTTCATCACCCATTTTTCGGGATTAAAACGCATAGATTGCATTCTCTCATAGTCGAGAGCCAAACCGATACCGGAGTACTTTAGAGGACTCAGATATGTCTGAGTAAGGTTCTTACCTCCCACTTCGAGCGAATAGGAAGACAGTACGGGCCGTAAGACTTCCTCCTGCCCAAATACCTTACATGGACTTGCAAGCAGAAAGGCTGTAGCCAAGAGTGCAATATGCCTGATTTTATTCCTCATCCGGGAGAGAATCAAACAGGTTTCCCTGGACGGTGTCGATACCCTGAGGTTCTTCAAAAGTATCATCAACATCTTCATTACTGATTTCCATTTCTGCAACCTCAGCCTGCTCCTCCTGTGCATCGACCGGGGTATCAGGTCGCTTGGGTTCAAGCTCAATAATTTCGGCGAGGGGATAGGTCGTCAATCGTTTTCCTCTTGCCTTAAAAGATTTTACACCTATAAATTCCTCCGCATCAATCACCTGATTGATGCGAGCTTCATCGGCGAAGACAAGCTCAAAGAGCGGGGCTTCATGGTCGGACAGCATTTTGAGGACCGAGCGATTGTCATCACCCACAAATCTCTGGCGACGTGGTGAATCTTCGAAGGTGAAACGCTTGATATAAGGATATCCCTGTTCGGCATCATTGAGAATTGCTGTCCAAACCGTCTTGGGACGGAACTTTTCGAGACGAAGCACTTTTTCATCATAATGATTTGTGAGCTCGAACCCTGTAGTATAGTATTCGCCAGTCGGGAGAATGACGAGAATTCTGTCTGACCCGGCAAACTCGCCAAGATATTCGCCGCGACCGTCGTAGTTGATTCGCATCACATCGTAGTCGAACCATACTTTGCGACCACCAAGTGTTGACTGCCCCCTTTCCTTAAGCGTGAACCGAGCCACGTCGTTTTTAGTAACGAGATTACCCTGGGCAGCACGTCCTTTAATGCTTAATTTTGAAAAGTCGACATCAAAACTTAAGTTTTTGAGGCGAAGTTTCGGTTTTAAAGTGACTTTGACTACTTCGGCTTCGCCATTCGGATTGGAGGAGAACCACACAATACGCGACTTGGGCATGAGATTGGAAGTGAGCTGGTACTCCTTATCACGCGTCATACCAGTGGCGGCGAAGCGCTTCATATAGTATACGCCACCCTTACCGTTCTGATAAATGACATTATAAATAGTTCGGGTATCGTTGCGCTTATAAACGTTGACAAACAGAACATCCTTTCCGACCGAGAGTTTTTCCTGAACCTTTACAATTTTATAGCGGCCGTCGCGATAGAAAATGATAATGTCATCAATCGAAGAGCAGTTGCATATAAATTCGTCTTTTTTAAGCGCAGTTCCGATAAAACCTTCCTCGCGGTTGATATAAAGTTTCTCGTTAGCTTCGGCAACCGTTGCAGCCTGAATATTATCAAAACCTCGGATCTGGGTTCTGCGCGGATATGCAGCTCCATATTTCTTTTTCAGGTACTCAAACCATTCGACAGTAACATCGTCGATATGATCGAGGCGGTTGAGAGTATCGGCTATTCTTTTCTCAAGGGCCTCAATTGCCCTGTCGGCTTCTTCGGAGTTGAAACGAAGAATACGCTTCATCTTTATCTCGAGTAGCCTTAGAATATCATCGCGGGTAACATCCCTAACCAAGGAGGGCTTGAATGGCTCAAGTCGACGGTCGATGTGCTCAATTGCGGCATCAATGTGAGGAGCCTCTTCGTATTCCACATCCTTATAAATTCGGTTTTCAATGAATATCTTCTCCAGAGAAGCATATAGGAGTTTCTCGCGGTCTTCGCCAAGAGCAACCTCAAGTTCGGAAGTGATGATACGCTTTGTAGTATCCACGCTATGGCGCAATACATCACTCACACCAAGGAAGCAAGGCTTGTCGTCGCGGATCACACAGCAGTTGGGCGAGATATTTACCTCGCAGTCGGTGAACGCATATAGAGCGTCGATAGTCTTGTCGCTTGAAGTTCCGGGAATGAGATGTATCAGAATTGATGCCTCGGCAGCCGTGTTATCCTCCACTTTACGGATCTTGATCTGCCCGCGCTCAAATGCCTTTAGAATAGAATCGATAAGTCCGGCAGATGTCTTGCCAAACGGGAGCTCGGTAACATTAAGTGTCCGCGAATCAATTTTCTCAATTTTTGCGCGGACTTTCACGGCTCCACCACGCTTGCCGTCGTTATAGCGACTGACGTCGATCATACCACCGGTAATAAAATCGGGAAAAAGTTCGAACTCATCCCCCCTGACACAGGCTATAGCCGCATCGAGAATTTCATTGAAGTTGTGGGGCAGAATCTTAGAAGACAGACCTACCGCAATACCCTCGGCTCCCTGAGCAAGAAGAACGGGAAATTTAGTCGGCAGAGTTACGGGTTCACGCTTTCGGCCGTCGTAACTCATGGTCCATTCAGTCACCTTAGGATTGAAGAGAACCTCGGAAGCAAAGGGTGAAAGACGAGCTTCAATGTAACGGGCTGCAGCCGCGTCACTTCCGGTAAGAACGTTACCCCAGTTTCCCTGCGTTTCGACGAGAAGTTCCTTCTGTCCGAGCTGTACGAGAGCATCTTTAATAGATGCGTCGCCATGTGGATGATACTGCATGGCCGTACCAACGATATTAGCAACCTTATTGAAGCGCTCGTCGTCGATAGTCTTCATGGCGTGGAGAATTCGACGTTGAACGGGTTTAAGACCGTCGTCGATGTGTGGAACAGCTCGCTCAAGAATTACATAAGAAGCATATTCCAGGAACCACGACTGATACATACCTCTGAGAGTGTGTTTCTGCACATCATCAGCCGAGGTGTATGGCTTGCGTTTCTCTGGAAGGGAGGGCGTAGCCGATTCAGCAGTCTCTTCCGCCCCGGTGTATTCTTTGTCGTCGAGATAGGATTCTTCGTTGGTATCGCTCATTGATAATTGTCTGCATTAAGGCTTGATGCTACAAATTTAGCAAATTTCCCGCGAATAGCAAAACCTAATTTAAATTGAAATTCGAGAACATTATACAGTCTCAGACGTTAAATTCATAGAGAAATTCATCATCATTTTGTTTAATTACTAAATTCAGTTTCACTTTTTACTATGGATTGGATAATCGACACGTTCAGGGAGAACCCGGCAATCCCTATCTTCCTGACTCTCGGGCTGGGCTTTATGCTTGGTAAACTAAAATACAAGTCGTTCTCCTTAGGGACAGTTACATCCGTGCTTCTCGTCGGAGTATTGGTTGGACAACTCGACATTCCTATACCGGGACCGGTAAAGTCGATCTTTTTTCTTCTCTTCCTTTTCTCAATTGGATATAGTGTAGGTCCTCAGTTCTTTCAGGCAATGAAAGGAACCGGCATCAAGCAGGTGATTTTTGCCGTGGTGATGTGCGTGATATGCCTTTTGGTGACCATGGGTGTCGCTTATCTGTTCGGTTACAATGCAGGCGAAGCTGTGGGTTTATTTGCTGGAGCTCAGACAATTTCCGCCGTGATCGGAGTGGGAGAAGATACAATCTCTACACTCTCAATCCCGGATGCCGACAAACAGTCGTGGACGGATCTCATTCCGGTATGTTATGCAGTAACTTACATCTTCGGTACTATCGGGTCGGCCTATATACTCAGTATTATCGGCCCTGCCATGTTGGGAGGCATAAAGAAAGTAAGACAGGATACTGCAGAACTCGAAAAGCAGATGAACAGTTCGGCCGACTATGACGATCCTGCCTACACAAGCGCTTTCCGCCCTGTTGTTTATCGTGCCTATAAGGTTGACGGAGACTTCTTCAGTTCGCCCCGTACCATATCGGAGATCGAGGAAGAAATCGTAAAGGAAGGACGCCGCGCGTTTGTAGAACGTATACGGCAGAAAGACGGAAAGCTTGTTGATGATCCCGGACAGGAAATCGAAGTTGAAAAGGGAGATACTATAGTGATCAGCGGTCGTCGCGAATTCGTGATAGAAGACGAACCTTGGATCGGCAAGGAGGTTTCAGACCCCGAACTCCTCAACTTCCCAGTTGAGAGAATCCCCGTTATGGTTGCGAGCAAACTATGCGACGGCAAAACCGTGGGCGAATTCAGATCGCTCCCTCAGATGAATGGCGTGATTATCGCAGCTATCAAGCGCGCAACCCACTATATTCCTGTGCTTGCCGATACCAGGCTCCAGCGTGGTGATATGCTCACAATCATCGGCCTGAAGAGAGAAGTCGACCTCGCAGCAAAAGCTATAGGCTATGCCGATCGGCCTTCTAAAAGCACAGATATGGTGTTTGTCGGGCTCGGAATCTTCATTGGAGCTCTCATAGGCGCGATCACAATTCATCTCGGGGGCATTCCTGTAAGCCTCAGTACCTCCGGAGGAGCGCTAATTGCAGGTCTCGTCCTTGGCTGGCTACGCTCCAAGCATCCCACTTTCGGTGCGATTCCCGATTCATCGGTATGGCTGATGAATAACCTCGGACTAAACATGTTCATTGCGGTTATCGGTATAACTGCCGCACCTACATTCGTGAGCGGAATAAAAGAAGCCGGATTCATGCTGTTCCTCGCGGGTATTCTTGCCACAACCCTTCCTCTTATCATCGGCATCTTTGTCGGAGACAAAATCTTCAAGTTCCCCGCAGCTATAAATCTGGGATGCGTTGCCGGATCGCGAGTTACTACCGCTTCTCTCGGTGCTATCCAGGACGCTGTAGGATCGTCGATTCCTGCTATCGGATATACCATAACCTATGCCGTAGGAAATACTCTCCTCATTCTTATGGGTGTGGTACTAACCCTGGTCATCGCTTAATTATGATTAATAATAAACATAAACCACTGATATGAATACTCCTAAAAATCCTCTCTCCAGAGCTTACGAAGAAAAACTGAGCCAGATGAGTCCGTTCGAAATCAAGAACGAACTTATAAGACTCGCTCAGAAAGATTCAAAAGAATCATCGGCCACCTATCTTAATGCAGGCCGAGGGAATCCTAACTGGACTTCATCTGACGCGCGAGAAGCGTTCTTCATGTTGGGAAACTTCTCAGTTGAGGAATGTAAACGTGAATATTCTGACACACCCGGTATCGCCGGTTGTCCGTCGCACGACGGAATCGCAGAACGCTTCCTCGCTTTCCTCGACCGCCAGCCTGACAGCGACGGAAAGATTCTGCTACGCCGTGGATATGAATATGCAATCGACACTCTCGGAGCCGAACCAGACGAACTTGTATGGGAGTGGGCCGACGGCATCACAGGTGACCATTACCCTACTCCACCCCGCATTCTCAAGTATACAGAAGAAATAGTAAGGGCATATCTGGCCCAGGAAATGGGGAACCGCGCCGAAGGTCTGGGCAGAGAATATGATCTATTCTCTATCGAGGGAGGAACGGCAGGCATGTGCTACGTATTCGACTCTCTGCAAGCCAATCACCTCGTAAAGAAAGGTGATAAAATAGCTCTCATGGCACCTCTTTTCACTCCATATATTGAGATTCCGCAACTCGACCGCTTCGATTTCGATGTGGTTACAGTAAGTGCCAATCCGGTGGATGAGGACGGCTATCACGACTGGACATATCCCGACTCCGAGCTTGATAAGCTACGTGATCCGGCTGTCAAACTCGTGTGCCTCATCAATCCTTCCAATCCGCCCTCCTACCGTCTGTCGGATGACAATCTCGAAAGATTCGTCGACATCGTCAAGAAGGATAACCCTAATCTAATAGTTGTTACTGACGACGTTTACGGCACATTCGCTACAAACTTCCGATCGCTCATGTATGTGTTGCCTTACAACACACTGTGCGTCTACTCTTTTTCAAAATACTTCGGAGCTACGGGTTGGCGTCTTGGAGTTGTAGCAGCCGCCAAGAAGAATATCTTCGACAAGCTGATCGCTCAGCTTCCGGAAAGCGAGAAAAAAGATCTTGCCCGTCGCTACGGCTTACTGTCGCTTGATGTGGACAAACTGAAATTCACCGACCGCATGGTAGCAGACAGCCGCGACGTGGCTCTTAATCACACGGCAGGATCGTCGACACCTCAGCAGATCATGATGAGCCTCTTCGCCCTCAAATGCCTCGTTGACACTTACGATGTGTACAAGAAGAAAATGCATGCCATGATCAACGACCGTCTGGCCGCTCTGTGGGAAAATACAGGCTTCAAGATGATCGCCGATCCATTGCGTGTAGGATATTACTCCGAAATAGATATGATGGTATGGGCCCGCAAATTCTATGGCGACGATTTCGCCACATGGCTTGAGAAGAAGCACAACCCTCTCGATGTGACAATGCGCCTCGCCGCTCAGAAAGGAATAGTAGTGCTTAACGGATCAGGATTCAATGGACCGGACTGGTCGATAAGGACTTCGGAGGCAAATCTCAACAGAGAGGATTATGTTACGATAGGCAAGTCGATACGTGAAGTACTCGACGAATATCATAAGGAATACCTCGACACCAAAAAATAAAGAACTATCTCCATATAAAAAGCGCTGACGGTTTTCGCCGCCAGCGCTTTTTATATGGAGATATCGGATCACATGTTCATGCCGCCGTCGACCTGAATGACCTGACCGGTCACATAGCTCGAGAGATCGGAAGCGAGGAAGGTTGCCACGTTGGCGATATCCTCAACCTGTCCGCCACGGCGAAGGGGAATTTTCTTCTTCCATTCTTCACGAACTGCATCGGGCAGCTGGGCTGTCATGGCAGTCTCGATGAAGCCGGGAGCGATAGCGTTGGCACGGATACCGCGAGAGCCAACCTCCTGAGCGATACTCTTGGCAAGAGCGATGAGGCCTGCCTTGGAAGCTGCATAGTTAGCCTGACCTGCATTGCCGTGAACACCAACTACTGATGCCATGTTGATGATTGAGCCAGAACGCTGACGCATCATAATGGGAAGAACGGCGTGGATGAAGTTGAATGCGCTCTTGAGGTTCACTGCAATTACAGCATCCCATTGAGCCTCTGTCATTCGCATCATCAGTCCGTCTTTGGTAATACCTGCATTGTTGACAAGGATGTCGATGCGGCCGAAATCTTTTACAACTTCTGCCACGACAGCTTCAGTCTGGGCATAATCGGCGGCATTGGATGCATAGCCTTTAGCTTTAACGCCTAAAGCGGCGATTTCTGCTTCGGTAGCTTTACCGTTCTCGTCGATCACGAGGTCGGTGAAAGCTATATTGGCGCCTTCCTGGGCGAAGCGGAGAGCAAGGGCTTTGCCGATGCCGCGAGCCGCTCCGGTAATGAGGGCGGTCTTTCCTTCAAGTAATTTCATAATTCTGCTGTGTTTAAAAAACTGGGCAAAGTTAAGAATTTTTTCCGGATAAGCGAAATTTACTTGCGGGCTCCGAATATGAAGCTAATGCCAAGGTTGATATTGGCACATGCTTTCCCAACAGGAATAAACTGCGGAGTAACCTTGAAGAACTGGTGATCTGAGCCAATGAAGAAGTTGAATCCTTTGGGGCAGAAGTTGATCATCCAGCCGAACGAAGAGCCGAAGGTAGAAGCACCATAGTTGATAGAAGCATTGAACCAGCTTGTGGGCTTCACGTTGGCGTAGAAGCGTCCTTCAGACCATGAACTGCAGCCAGCGATATAAGTGGAGAAGAGGAAACCGCCGGTAAGATTCTTGTAGAAGGGCATGTTGTATTCAGCACCGAGACGGATAGTGGCATTGAGCATCTGAGCGTAGTCGCCACGCTCCATTTCGCGGTGAATGTTGATTACATCCTGCAGATCGTCCCACATGCGGTCGAACTGTTCATCGAGCTTGTTGTCAGGATAATTCTCCTGATCCTTATCTACAGCAATGTTCTGGAAGCCCTTGAACTCCCAGCTCGAATCGCCGGTAACACCTTTATAAGCGTTGCCCCAGTTCATAAAGCCGAAGTCGTTGATTGCGGCCGAGAGCTGGAGATCGGGGAGAAGCTGATAAGTAGCACCAAGATCAATGCCGAGACCGAAACCGGCTACACCGAATTTCTTATAGTCGATATCGCTCCATTCGATGAGATCGGCATCCTCGGGATTCTTGTAGTCGGCGCCGCTTTCAGCTTTAGTGGGTACGTGAAGGCCGGTACCGGCTGCCATTTCTACGAGACCGTCGGCTGTCACTTTCCACATATCATCGCTCATCTGGAGATCCATGTCGTTTATATGGGCATTTACATTTGCGAGACCGACAAGGAACTTGAGTTTTGCACCTACATTGAGTTTATCGGTGATCTTGTGGCTGTGGCCGAGAGCGATTTCTGCACGAGCGGTAGCTTTGGCGCGGAGATTGTCGAAGTGATAGTGAGTATATTCTCCAGTCTGGCCAAGCTTCATGAAACGGAAGAAGTCCTTCGGCAGAGCGATACCCATGTCGGTGTGCACACCTATAGATATTGTGTTGTATCCATTGAGGGCACGGAAGCCTGTAGAAAGGAGAGTCATATCAATATTGGAATTGATATGGTTTACCTCTCGAAGTTTTCCGAGGAATTCAGACGCAGCTACATCAGGGCTCATGAAGGTGGTGAGTTTGTAGCCTGGCTTGGTGGTGGGATACAGGAATGTATTGACGCCTACGTTGGAGAACAGAGCGATATCGAGATTTGCGAGCACGGGCATCGACACATAGTTGCGTTCGGGAGCGAATGCAGGGTTGAGTTCGTGGCGCATGGTGTAGCCTTCGAGGAAGTAAGCACTACGGGGAGCATCCTGAGCAGACGCTGTGGCAAGGGCGCATCCAGCCGCAAAGCCGAGTATGATTTTCTTAGATGTATTCATGATTGGATAGTTTTGCGGTTAGGATTAGTTAAGATCAATTAAAACGCCTCCGATGATTTTTACAGAGACTGCATCGAAGCGCAGAGCCTGGTTTTTGTTGAGGTTTACACCCACATATTCCTGAGCAGCTGTAGCATCGAAGATGAGGCGGATACCGTCGAGCTGACCGATATTTTCAGCCTCGGACTTGAGGATGATCACCAGTTCGCTTCTCGAAGGATTCTCCACGCTACCGGCCTTAACCGTCTGCTCTACTGTGGCAGTGATATTAGTAATGTCGTTGCCGTTCTTGTCAAGAGCTACTGCAGAGGGAATCATGTTGAGAGGGATAGTATTCACCGCTACTGCTGTGATTCTTACCTCGTTGAAGTTATACTTGTCGAGATCCTCGTTCCAGCCATCGTCGATATGGGTGTAGTGGAGATTCATGGCATCGCCGAAAGCGAATGGAATCACGGCTTCGTAGTCGGCACTATAATGATAGGTAGCACCAAGAGTATAAGTAGACACGATGGGACGAGCATCGCAAGTAACATTCGAGAATTCGATTTCGTCGGGGATTGTTTCGAGAAGTTTATTGAGGTTAGCCACCTGAACATTCTGGAAGTCACCGTCAACTTTTTCTCTCGAAATAACAATTGTCTTCGTAGACTCACCGGGGATGATAATTTCATCAGTGCCGAATTTTGAACCGATACCTACAACCGCCAGATCCTTGCCTTCTTTGATGGCTGTAAGCTGGCCGTTTACCTCAAGACTAAGAGGCGAATCGTTGGTAACGGTGAAGTAAATCATAGGGTTCTCGATGTCGAGGTTGTTCTCGTCATCTTTGAGGAAATCGGGAATATCGTTGATCTTGAAAGAAGAAGGGTTGATAGTGATTTCAGGCTCTACCTTACCGGTCACGGCAAGAATCTGAGCTTCGCTTACTTCGGTAGAAACTTCAAGGTTGAGGTTGGCACGAGAGCCTACAGGAAGGTCGCCTACCTTAATAGAGACATCACCCTCAGAGTGTACATCGCAAACGAGACGGAACTTACCGGGAGCATAAAGACCCTGATCGGCAGGAAGTTTGCTGAAATCTACATCAGTAAGACGGACATAGAGAATGAGAGGATGTGTAGGTGTGATTGCGGCATCACGAATAAATTCAATTTCGTTGGCGGAAATCGACTTGATAACATCTGCCGATGCAGGGTCAACAATAACCGTCCACGAAGGATCAAATTCTGCCTTGAAGCCTTTCTTGATATAAGCCGTACCGGCAAAATCATCCGATACGAAACCTACTCTGAGTTTGAGCTGAACATCAAGTTTTGCCTGTTCGATAGACTTAAGTTCGAGAGTAACATTATCGTCCGACAGTTTGACGGCATTGATGAGGGGTGTTGCATGTTCGATAATTTCAGGCTCTGTGCCTCCTAAGTTTACAAATTCGGGAAGCTTAGTCGACTCAGTCGAGCCTTCGAGTTTTCCGATCTCCACTACGGGAACGTTGTAGGAAGATTTGGTAGATTCGCCAGTCTGAACAAGAACATAATCGCCTGATTTAAGACCGTATTCACCGTCGTTTTCTACAGCTTTGATCGAACTGTTATTATCGAGGTCCAGAATCTTATCCAGCGTTATGGCTTCGACACTGCTTGTTGGCAGCGAAAGGAATTCACTACCGATCTGAATGGTCATGTCTATGTCCTCTGTCAGGTCATAGTCGTGATCCACACACGAAGTTAGTGCCAGAGATGCTGCTCCAAATGCAGCTATCGCCGACACAAGACTCTTTGTAATGTTTTGCATAAGAAATATTTGTTGGTTTAATGATTTTTCCTGGCTTAGTGGAAACTCTGTTTATAATGATTCGCGCAAAGATAGTTAATTTTCCCGAAACAAGACATAAATTTGAGTAATAAACTTAAATAATATCAATAAAAGTTGAAAAAGTAGCGGCTCCTCTACTCTACAATGGTAGCGGAGCCGCAGTTTAATGAATATCTGGGAATTATTTTTTAGATTTCTTTTTTATGAAATGAATGAGCTGCTCACGTGTTGTGCGCGGCTTTTTAAAAACCTGATCGTATAGCCAACGTATAAGCTCGTCGAGTTGAGCTCCGGGATGAAGTCCGGCCAAGCGGGCTACTCTGGAAGGCTTGATCGGAAGGCGAATGCTGAACCCATCCGATTTTTCTGATTTAAGTTCGGCAGCCCGGTGCCTGATTGCGGGCACTTGTTCAGGCATGCAATGACCTTGAGCATAGGATCTGTTATCAGCATCGATAAGAGTAAGCAACCTATCAAAACGCTTATATGTACGGCAAAGAAATTCGAGTTTGCGCAACTGAACGTCGCTCATGTTCTCAGCTCTCGGTCCCCACCCTTTGGCTGCCTCGTGGTTTACTACAAGGAAAACAACTTTGTCGACAAAACTGGTGCGGCACCTAAGGCGATTCAATGCAGCTCCTACAAGACCCCGGGCACGTTTGTCGTGCCGAGGAAAGCGTGGCGATCCGTTCTGATCTTTTGTGCAAGATACAGTTTTGCCTATATCGTGGAGTAAAGCTGCCGTGCGCAGCAGAGTATCGGCAGGAACAAGATCTACGGTGCGCAGCGTGTGCTCCCACACGGTACCGAAATGATATTCCGATTGTTTAAGAGTAAAAGTCGCACACAGTTCCGGCAAGATGTAAGCAATGGCGCCTACCTCTTTGAGCATCTCAAGAGCCTGCCCTGGATGCGGACAAAGAAGTATTTTCTCAAATTCTCCCCACATTCGTTCTGGAGAAATTATCGAAAGCCGGTCGACATATCTCTTCATGGCCTCGAATGCTTCAGAAGCTATATCCCACCCATATCTAGCAGCAAAACGTATGGCACGCAGAATGCGTACGGGGTCATCGTCGAAGGTGGTATCGGGGTCGGAAGGTGTACGGATGATATGATGCTCAATGTCGTGAAACGCCCTGCCCGTAATATCAAGCATCTTACCGTTAGATATATCGTAGTACAAAGTGTTGATAGTCAGATCGCGCCGGAAACAATCTTCCTCAATACTACCGAAAGCTACCGAGGGATCTCTTTTGGTGCGGTCGTCATATTTTTCTTTGCGTGTCTGCACAAGCTCTATCTCATCATCAGGGAAAGCCTTCAGGGTGAGGCGCCCCGTTCCGTACTTAGTGAAAAGCACAGGCTCTCCTACCGTAAGGCCTTTTGCATGGAGCCAACGTGCAAATTCAACACCGCCGTCGGGAAGAGAGACTGCGAGATCAATATCTTTTACCGGCGTACCCATCACCGTGTCGCGGCAACAGCCTCCCACAGCAAAGACTTTGCCTTCCCACGGAGTCACGTCGATGAGATTCCGCAAGAAGGCAAGAATATCGGTGTAGGTTTTGTCGGTCATAGCTTGGGCTGCTCGGAAGCCTTAATCACATGTGTGACAATCTTTGAAGACTCTTTGTCGTAGTCTACAATAATCTCGTCGCCTTGTGAAGGATGCTCGGCAAGAAGGACCTCGGCAAGCTCGTCTTCAAGATACTTCTGGATAGCCCTCTTCAAGGGGCGTGCGCCAAACTGCACGTCGCAGCCCTTTGAGGCAATAAAGTTCTTGGCTTCATCGCTGATAGTAACAGTGTAGCCGAGAGAACCGAGTCGACGGTAAAATCCTGCAAGTTCGATATCAATAATTTTGAATATCGCATCGCGGTCGAGCGTATCGAAAATTATCACATCGTCGATACGATTGAGGAATTCCGGAGAGAAGGCTTTGTTGAGAGCCTTTGAGAGCACGCTGTGAGAGTATTCCCGGTCGACTTCCTTGGTGGCGAAACCAACGCCGGAACCGAAGTCCTTGAGTTGACGTGTTCCGATGTTCGAAGTCATTATAATAATGGTGTTCTTGAAGTCGATACGACGCCCGAGACTGTCGGTGAGGCGGCCTTCATCCATTACCTGAAGCAGAAGATTGAACACATCGGGATGAGCCTTCTCTATCTCGTCGAGAAGGACTACGGAATAAGGATGTCGACGGACACGCTCGGTAAGCTGTCCACCCTCCTCGTAACCTACATATCCCGGAGGTGCTCCGATAAGACGGCTCACGCTGAATTTCTCCATATATTCGCTCATGTCGATACGGATAAGAGTATCGGCTGAATCGAAAAGATATTCGGCGAGTTTCTTGGCGAGATGTGTCTTGCCGACTCCTGTCGGGCCAAGGAACATGAAGGTACCGATCGGTTTTGCAGGATCTTTGAGGCCGAGGCGGTTGCGCTGAATAGCCTTTACGATCTTGGCTATAGCCTGATCCTGACCTATCACGGCACTTTGAAGCGTGGGTTCCATTTCAAGAAGCCGAATTCCCTCAGCCTGAGCGATTCGCTGAACGGGCACGCCTGTCATCATTGCCACTACCTCTGCCACTTTGTCGGCATCTACAGTTTCACGGTTGGCTTCCATTTCTTTTTCCCAATTCTTGCGGGCAGCCTCAAGCTGTTCTGTAAGAGAAGAAGCAAGGTCGCGTAGACGGGTAGCCTCGGCGAAATCGTGACGCTGGGCCGCCGCACTCTTTGCCGCGGTTGCTTCCGCAACCTGCTTTTCAAGATCATCGATCTCAGCAGGCACCACAATATTGGTGATTCTTACACGCGATCCAGCTTCATCGAGGGCATCAATTGCCTTGTCGGGGAAATTGCGATCGGTGATATATCTGTCGGTGAGTTTAACGCACGCCTCAAGGGCGTCATCGGTATAAATCACACCGTGGTGAGCTTCATAGCGCGGTTTAATATTGTTAAGGATAGTGAGAGTCTCTTCGGCGGTAGTTGGTTCTACCATAACTTTCTGGAAGCGACGCTCGAGCGCTCCGTCTTTTTCAATATTCACGCGGTATTCATCGAGTGTGGTGGCACCTATGCACTGGATTTCTCCGCGTGCGAGAGCCGGTTTGAGAAGGTTGGCGGCATCCATGGATCCCTGCGCGTTTCCTGCTCCTACGATTGTATGAATTTCGTCGATGAAGAGGATTACGTCGGGATTCTTAGTGAGCTCATTGAGAATAGCTTTAATGCGTTCTTCGAACTCGCCTCGATATTTCGTACCGGCAACAATAGAAGCCATGTCGAGAGAAATAACCCGCTTATCGAATAGAGTTCGGGAAACTTTTCTCTGCACAATACGGAGAGCGAGGCCTTCGACGATTGCCGATTTACCGACCCCGGGCTCACCGATGAGTACCGGATTGTTCTTCTTTCTGCGGCTGAGAATCTGCGCGAGACGTTCGATCTCCGTCTCACGTCCGACAACGGGGTCAAGACGAC